>JAUIBM010000330.1 GCA_030428345.1 Alphaproteobacteria bacterium
TCATCCTGCCGGCGGAATTCTGTTCGCTTCTGCGCAAGGCCGGCGGCGAGGGCGAGGTGCTATTCAAGGTCTCGGAAACCAAAGCCTCGATCGAAAGCACGACAGGAGACATCACCACCGAAATCCTCTCCAAGATGATTGACGGCAGCTTCCCGGACTATGCCCGCGTGATCCCGCAGGGCAATGCCAATTGCTGGCGGGTCGACGCGGCCGCGGTGGCCGGCGCGGCGCGGCGCGCGGCGATGGTCATGCCGGACAAGAGCAGGGGGCTGGCCCTGGCGCTGTCGGACGGCATGCTCGAGATTACCGGATCATCGACCGAGGCGGGCGAAGGCAAGGAGGAAATTGCCGCGATCTGCGAAAAGGGCGGCGCCACATCGGTCATGTTCGCCAGCGATTATTTGCGCAATGTCATGGCCGCGATCGGCGGCGACGCCGTGATGCAGATCGGCGGCCCTGGCGATCCGGGCCGTTTCGGCCGGCCCGGCCTGCGCGCCGATTATGTCATCATGCCGATCAGGCGCTGACATGCCGCGCGACCGCAAGATCACCGCCATCGACATCCGCCACGCCATGTCGAAGCGCTGGGCGGCGCCTGAATGGGCGTTGATGTGGGAGGTAGGCGAGGCCACAGGCGCAATGGCGAAGCGCTATGCCGACGCCGTGATGATGTCTCTGTGGCCCAGCCGCGGGCTGGAACTGCATGGCGTCGAGATCAAGATCAGCCGGGCCGATTGGCGGCGAGAAGCCGCCGACCCGGGCAAGGCCGAGGCGGTGGCGCGCTATTGCGACAGATGGTGGATCCACACCGCGCCCGGCGTTGTCGATGATCTGTCGGACGTACCGCCGACCTGGGGATTGCGCGAATTCGACGGCAAGTCCTGGAAAACCGTGCGCGAGGCCGAGAAGACGCCAGCAGAGGCAATTTCCAGGCCGTTTTTGGCGGCCTTGTTGCGCCGCGCGGACGGCATGATGCGCGCGATGATCGAGGAATCCGCCCGCGAAGGCCAGGAAAAGATGATGGCCGAGGCCGAGGAAAACCGCAAGCGCTGGCGCGAGGAGATCGAGAAGGGCGTCCAGCGACGCACGGAAAGCCTCGCCTATGCCGCCGACAATATCGCGAAGTTCGATGCGGCGTTTGGCGAGGGCTTCGCCTCGAGCTGGCAGGACATGGCGAGGATCGGCCGCGCGGCGCGAGCCCTCGCCGATTGCGACGACAAGGGTTACGGCAAGCTTTCCGATCGCCTGCGCCGCGCCGCCGCCGAGATCGACGCAATCCAGGCAATAAGCGAACCCGCCAAGGAGCAAGCCGATGGCTGAATCTGAAGACAAGAAGATCAGACTGGTTTACCGCAATCATCGCGGCGAAATCGCAACGCGCACCATTACCCCGGAGCGCATATGGTTTGGCGCGACGGACTGGCACCCTGAATTGCAATGGTTCCTGACCGCATTCGATCACGAAAAGCTCGCGCCTCGCGACTTCGCACTGCGCGACATCGGCCCGCAACTTGAATCCCCGGATGACAGATCCGTGACCGCTCTGAAGGTCGATAACAGGCAATTGCGCGAGGCGCTGAAGCCATTCGGATCGTATGCAGTCGGGACGGTCGATGACCATGGCTGGACGTCTCCCATGGGGCGCACGCGCATCGTTGACTGGTTCGGCCCCAGCGACTTCCGCGGCGCTCGCGAAGCTCTAGGCGCCACGGAGCAAGACGATGGCTTGTCCGGCCCGACCGGCGCCAAGCCGGGTTATTGAGGTGGCGCCATGAGCATGGATTGGATCAGGAATCACTACGGCGTCCCGGCAAAGCGCGGCGGACGGGTTGAGTATACCCCATGCGAAGGCAGCACGGATGCCCCCGCAAGGGGCACGATCACCGGGACCAGTGGACCTCACCTTCGCGTCCGTCTGGACGGAGAAAAGCGCTCCGGGAGATATCACCCGACCTGGCAACTGCGTTACCTGGCGAGCGCGGACGGATGACCACCCTGGCCGCCCTCCTGACGCCGGCCGAGACGGCGCGCGCGCTGGCGATCTGCGAAAAGCAGTTGCGCCGGCTCGCCAAGGAGGGGCAGATTACCTACATCAACATCGGCGCGGGCGACCGGCGCGAGACGCGCCGCTATGACCCGGCCGACATAGAGGCCTTTCTCGAGCGCCGGAGGGTTACGCGATGTCCGTCTACCGCAGGCCAGGGCAGAAAGACTACTCCTACGACTTCCGGCATCGCGGTCATCGATTTTCAGGCTCGACGGGATGCGCGAGCCGGCGCGAAGCGGAAAAGGTCGAGGAAAGGCTGAAAGCCGAGGCGCGCGCCTCGATCGCCGAGCGCAATGCGCCCTTGACCTTCGGCGCGGCATCCACGCTCTACTGGCAGGAAATCGGCCAATACGCCGCCACCGCCGGCGAGACCGAGCGCCATCTGGCATGGCTGCAACAGCATATCGGCAAGGCGACGCCGATCGCCGCGATCGACGACCGGATGCTGGCCCGCATCATCGCCATCCGCCGCGGCGAGCGCGTGCCGCAACAAGGCAAGCGGCAAGCCGGAAAACGCAGGCAGCTAGCCGAGGCTCGGCTGATCTCGAACGCAACCGTCAACAGGACGGTGCTGGAGCCGCTGCGCGCCATCCTGCTGCGCGCCGCGCAGGTCTGGGATCAGAGGGTCGGCAAGATCAGCTGGAAGGCGCATCGCCTTGCCGTCCGTCCGGAGCGCGTGCGCGAGGCGAGCCCAGACGAGGAGACGGCGCTCAAGGGCGCCATGCGCGAGGATTACGAGCCTGCGCTGACATTCGCCCTGCTCACCGGGTGCCGGCGCGCCGAGATCGTCGGCCTTGCCTGGACCGATGTCGATTTCTTCAATCGGCGATTTGTCGTCACCGGCAAGGGCGACCGCAGCCGCGCCATCCCGATGACCGAGGAAATCCACGCCCTGTTGTGGTCGTTGAAGGACGATCACCCCACTGCGGTGTTCAGCTATGTCTGTCGCCGGCCGGGCCAGGGATCGGTCAGGGGCCAGGTGAAGGGCAGGCGCTACCCGATCACCATTGCCGGGTTCAAGACGGCGTGGCGCCGAGCCCGCGCCAAGGCGGGCATCAGCAATTTTCGATTCCACGACGCGCGCCACACTGCCGGCACGCGCCTCCTGCGCCACACCGGCAATCTGCGGCTTGCGCAAAGACTGCTGGGCCATGCGGATATCAAGACGACGACGCGCTACGCCCACGCCGCCGAGGAGGATCTTCGCGCCGGCCTCGAAGCGGTGGCTTCGGCGCAGAAACGCGGCGGCGCAGCGGAAACTCCCACGGAAATTCCCACGGACGCACCGCGCGCCAAGCGTAAACCGTTGACGAAAAAGGAATAAATTGAAAGACGCATCTCGCGTCCCGAACGAGGTGCGCTACCAGACTGCGCCACACTCCGCCTGAAGTGGCGGCGTTATAGCGGCGCGTCCGATGGCCGGCAAGCGATTTCAGCACGATGCCGGCATCTGAATTTCCATCGCGCGCGGACCGCAATTCCTGCGGGGAAAGGTCGGGCGAATGAAGCCGGGTTCGCTTGCAGCCGATTTGCGAACTGGCTATATAGCGCGAACTTCGTTGGGGCGTAGCCAAGCGGTAAGGCAGCGGTTTTTGGTATCGCCATTCCCAGGTTCGAATCCTGGCGCCCCAGCCACACACTCTCATAGATTGTATGTGCTTTCTCGCTCTCTGAAAGAGTTCAAGCTGTCCGGTGCTTGTGACAGCGCTGTTGGCAACCTGCTCGCTTAAGGCCCTCCAGGCCACGGATTCAGCGTGACCTCATCCGACCTTTCTCAGAGCCACTGATGCGCAATCATGGCGCGTGCCGACCATCCAAAGTGGCAGCGCGCGTGCTTTGATAGCACCTGAACAAGCATCGCTCTTTCAACGAATGGCCGGAATGGTGCCGGTAGCGGAATGTCAGCAATGTGGCCATCAACGATCAAAAATGGACGTTAGCTTCCGCGTGTGTCCTGCCAGAACCAATGAGGTCGCAAGCAGATTGATGGCTTGCGGTGTGACCCGATCGGCAAGCGCGTAACACGATGGTTCCAGGCCACGTATCGCACAGCTTAGCATCAGCCAACGATTGATTTTGCCAAATGACGTCCAACTGCATCTGCGGCCCGCAGACAGGCGTCCCCCTGCCCCGTGTTGGAGCCGCAATAAATCGCGATCGAATTCAAATTGTGCAAGGTGGTGTTCCCACCTGTTCTCGGATCAGGCGAGTTCGAAGCTGATGTCGTGAGCACCTTTCCAGAGAACCGCATTACCAAGCGTCATGAGGTTCTCCAGACCGGAAGTCAACGTGATGAAATGGTTGCCCGCAAGCTGGCCCATCTTGCTTGAAAAATCGACGCCGCCATAGGCCAGGAGGATCTC
>JAUIBM010000331.1 GCA_030428345.1 Alphaproteobacteria bacterium
GATTTACCGCTGCCGACATCTATGTCGGCAGCGCCGTTGCATTCGGTTTGCAGTTCGGAAGCCTGCCGAAGTCCGAAGCGCTGGTTAGCTACGCCGCCCGCCTGTCCGCACGCGAGGCCTACAAGAGAGCGAACGGGAAGGACTACGCGCTGATTGCCGAGCAGAACGCCAGCACGAGCTGAAGGCGTCACTCCCGGTCCTTGGCTTCCGCCGGCTCGAAGTCGAGCGCAACGCCATTCATGCAATAGCGCAGGCCGGTTGGCATCGGCCCGTCCGGAAACACATGGCCCAGATGCGCCTCGCAATCGGGACAATGAACTTCCGTGCGGCGCATGAAAAATGAACGGTCCTCCGACTCGGCAACTGCGCCGGGTTCCAGCGGTTGGAAGAAGCTGGGCCAGCCGGTGCCGGATTCGAATTTGGCGTCCGTTGCGAACAAGGGCTTTCCGCAGCAAACGCACTTGAAAATGCCGGGCCGCTTCTCGTCCTGGTGCGGACCGGTGAATGCGCGCTCCGTGCCGTGCTTGCGTGCGACGCGATATTGCTCTGGCGTCAATTCGGCCTTCCATTGCGCGTCGGTCTTTTCGATCTTTGCCATGGCGTTCCTTCATCCGGGGTTTGGCAGATGTCGCGGCGCGTGTTCGCGCCGACTGCAGATATCGCAGTTCGCGATGGGCAGCCCAGTGCCGATCACGAAAGATAGATAATGCGGGCGCCGCCGCGATCAATTCAACTGAATGTGCAAGACGCCTGTTGCAAGATCAGACGGCCCCATGCCGATCTGCCGCACTTGCCGTTCGGCTGTCCAACGTCTAATTGCATGCTAGGTACACAGATCAAGAATTGGCGACGATCTTGTCGCGCGATGAATGAAAGGCAGGCAAAAGGAAGCCCATGGCGCTAGCGAGTTCCGGTCCCATGCTCTTCTATTTGAGTCTGCCGTTTGTCGCCGCGATATTGTCGCCGGTGCTCGTTCGGCTTGCCGGGCATCGCGGCGTATGGCTTCTGGCGCTGGCCCCGCTCGCGATCTTCGCGCATTTTCTCAGTCTCGCCGACCCGATCGCCGACGGCGCAAGCTTTTCCGGCGGGGTTTCCTGGATTCCCGCAATGGGAGTGGAACTGTCGTGGCGGCTCGACGGATTGAGCTTTGTCTTCGGCCTGCTGATTACCGGAATTGGCACGCTGATCATTCTATATTCAGGCGGATATCTGAAAGGCCACCCGCAGCTCGGCCGATTCCTCGCCTTCATGTTCCTGTTCATGGGCTCGATGCTCGGCCTGGTGATGGCGGACAATCTGTTTGCCTTGCTGGTGCTTTGGGAGATGACGTCGATCACCTCCTTCCTGCTCATCGGCTTCGATCACAATCGCCGTGCTTCGCGACGCGGCGCGCTGCAGGCGCTGCTGGTCACCGGGGCCGGCGGGCTGTCGCTCATCGCCGCTTTCCTGCTGATCCAGTTCGCCACGGGCGCGACCAGCATGTCGCAATTGCTGGCCAGCCCGGATGTGCTGCGCGAAAGCCCCCTATACGTTGCGATCTTCGTGCTGGTGCTGGGGGGCGCATTCACCAAGTCCGCGCAGTTCCCGCTGCATTTCTGGTTGCCCAATGCGATGGAGGCGCCGACGCCGGTTTCCGCCTATCTGCATTCCGCGACCATGGTCAAGGCGGGCGTCTATCTTCTGCTGCGCCTCAATCCGGTGCTGGGCGAGACGGTCTTGTGGGAAACGGTCCTGCCGGTCTTTGGCGGCGCAACGCTGCTGATCGGGACGATCCTTGCCATCCGCCAGACCGATCTGAAGCTGATGCTGGCCTATACGACGGTGGCCTCGCTCGGCCTGCTGGTGATGCTCACCGGCTTTGGCGGCGAGCGGGCGATCGAGGCGGCGGTCTACTATCTGGTCGCGCATTCCCTGTTCAAGGGCGGTCTGTTCATGGTCGCCGGCGCGATTGACCACGGAGCAGGCACACGCGACATTCGCAAGCTTGCCGGCCTGCGCTCGGCCATGCCGATCACCTTCGCCGCCGCCTGCCTGGCCGGCCTGTCCATGGCCGGCCTGCCGCCCCTGGTCGGCTTCCTGGCGAAGGAAGAGATATATGCCGCGATCGCTGGCCCTGATTCGTGGTCGATTCTGATCACCATCGTCGCCATTGCCGGCAATGCGTTGATGCTCGTTATCGGTGCGGCCGTGGCGCTCAAGCCTTTCCTGGGAAGCCGGCCCGCCGCGCTGGACGAGGCGCATGAGGGTTCCGTGCTGCTCTGGCTCGGGCCTGTCGTGCTGGGCCTGCTGGGGCTCGCCGCGGCATTGGCCTACGGCGTCTCGAACCGGTATGTCTTCTCGCCGATCGCCAGCGCCGCCGCCGGTCTTCCGGTCTCGGCGCATGGCGCGCTGGCCCTGCATCCGGGCCTTCCGCTGACGCTTTCCGCCGTGACCGTCGCGCTTGGCGCGCTGGTGTATTGGCGGCTCGACATGGCCAGGCTGATTGTCGCGGTCCTTCTTGCGCGGATCGGCTGGGGTCCGGACAAGGGCTTCGACCAGGCCGTTTCCGGCATTGTCCGCCTTTCGTCCGGCGTCACCCGCATCGTGCATGGCGGGCGGCTGGAAGCCTACATGATGGTGGTGTTCCTGACGGTAGCCGGCGTGCTCGCCGTCCCCATGATCGTCTATGGCGAGCTTCCGCAACTTCCGGTGCCGCTGACGCTGACCTTCTACGAATGGGGCGTCGTCGCGATTGCCATCATTGGCCTGATCGCGGTCATGCTCGCCAATGACCGGCTCACAGCGATTGTCTCGCTGGGCATCCAGGGTTTTGCGGTGGCGCTGATCTTCATGCTGTTCGGAGCGCCCGATCTGTCCTTCACGCAGTTCATGGTGGAAACGCTTTCGGTGGTCATCCTGGCGCTGGTCATGACGCGCCTGACGCTCCACAAGGCGGATCATCGCCCGACAAGGGCGAAGATCGTCGACGGCGCGGTGTCGGTGGTCGCCGGCATCGGTTTCGGCCTGCTGCTGCTCTCGGTCACCCAGGTTCCGTTCGACGCGAGCCTGTCGCAGTTCTTCGCCGAGAACAGCCGCACGATCGCTCATGGGCGCAACATCGTGAACGTGATCATCGTCGATTTCCGCGGTCTCGACACGCTGGGCGAAATCGCGGTGGTGATGATTGCCGGCTTGTCCATTCTTGCGCTCATCCGGCTCCGGGTTCGCCGGCCGCTGGAAGCAGACGCCCGTCCCGAGGGCGAGGCGGCGCCCAAGGGCGCGCTGGAGAACGCCGTATGAATACCGTGATCTTCCGTACCGTCGCGCCCTATCTCGCCAGCCTGATGGTGCTGTTTTCGATCTTCGTGCTGCTGCGCGGCCATAACGAGCCGGGGGGCGGGTTCATCGGCGGCCTGATCGCCGCCTCCGCCCTGGCGATATACGGCATTGCCTGCGGCGTCGCCCCGGTCCGCCGCGCCATCTATTTCCACCCGCTGCAAATCGCCGCTTTCGGCCTCTTTCTGGCCGCGGTGGCGGGGCTGATGTCGCTTGCCGGCGGCAATGCGTTCATGACCGGCCTCTGGGTGTTTCCCGAGATCGGCGGCGTCGAACTGGCGCTCTCGACCCCGATGATGTTCGACATCGGGGTCTATTGCGTGGTCGTGGGGGCGATAACCTCCATCGCGCTGGCGCTTGAGGAAAGGGAGGTCGAATAGTGGAAGCGGCCTTCGCGCTCCTCGTATCCGCCTATTTCGCGGTCAGCATCTATCTGCTGTTGTCCAAGCATGTGATCCGCATGCTGCTGGGCGTCGCGCTGCTCGGCAATGCGGTCAATCTGCTGATCTTCACCGCCGGCAGGCTGGTCAAGGAGGTTCCGCCGATCATCGCGCCGGACGCGAGCGTGCCGCAGGGCGTTACCGCCAATCCGCTGCCCCAGGCCCTGATCCTGACGGCGATCGTCATTTCCTTTTCCTTCTTCGCGTTCCTTCTGGTGCTGAGCTATCGCGCCTATCAGGACCTGCGCACCGACGACACCGATGAAATGCGTCTGGCCGAGCCGGCGGGGGAAGCCCCTCCGCCCGCCGGCTATTGAGCGCCCTGCGGAAAGACTGAATGGCGAGCGACACGATCCATACGGCTGTAGATACGTCCAGGGCGATGCTCCAGGTCGCGACGCCGCTTGCCGACTGGCTGGTCGTGGGACCGGTGCTGACGCCCCTGATCGCCGGCGCCCTTCTGCTGATGCTTCGCAAGCGGCTTGCGCTGCAGCCATGGATCGCGGGCCTGGCGCTGGCGGCCAACCTTGCAATGCTGGTGGGGCTGTTGTTGCGCGTTTCCGCCGAAGGTCCCTTGACGATGATGATGGGCAGCTGGCTGGCGCCGTTCGGCATCGCCTTCACAGCCGACCTGACCGGGGTGACCTT
>JAUIBM010000332.1 GCA_030428345.1 Alphaproteobacteria bacterium
GCTGCAGCAGGAGGGGCTGGACGCCGATCAGCTTTCCGATCTGCTGTATCGAAAGAGTGGGTTGCTCGGTCTTTCCGGCTTTTCCAATGACATGCGAACCCTCGAGGCGTCGGACGATCCGCATGCGAGGGAGGCGGTGGACTATTTCATCCACCGGATCAGGCGGGAGCTGGGATCGCTCGCCGCGGCGCTCGGCGGGATCTACGCGCTGGTGTTCACCGGCGGCATCGGCGAGCATTCGAGCCATGTGAGGGCAGGGGCCTGCCGGGGTTTCGACTGGCTCGGAATTTCCCTCGATCCGGGACTCAACGAGGCTGGCGCGCTCGATATCGCCAGCGGACCTGTCCGGGTCATGGTGGTGCCGACCGACGAGGAGCGGGTGATCGCCCGCGCGGTGCACGCGGCATTGGCCGGCTGACGGGTCGCCGCGTTATCGCGCAGGCCGGTCAACCAGCCAGTCGGTTGCGCCGGCGGCGAACCAGATCGCGAAGAGCGTCACCCAGGCCGTAAGCGCAAAGACGCTCGCCCCGGTGACGCCGGCGCCGACCGCGCATCCGCCAGCGAGCATGCCGCCAAATCCCATCAACGCGGCCCCGGCGAGGTAGCGTTTCATCGACTGGCCGCCCTCGAAGCCCTGGAGCTGGAGTTCGCCGGAAAGAAGCGCAGCCAGTAACGAACCGGCGAAGACGCCGGGCACCAGGCCGATGCTGAATTTGACGGCGGAGACGCCGCCATTGAGAAACAGCATCAGCGTGTTGGCCGATGGCCCTGTAAAGGTGATCGAATTCATCTGCACCGGCGAGAAGGAAAGGCCCGACATCGCGTGGGTGAACCACCACGCCAAGGGAATGGTCGAGCCCACCGCCGCCGCGGCGAACACGGTCCATGCGCCCGCGCCGCGCCAGAGTGCGAGGGCGATGCTGGCCAGGCCCGCAATGCTTGCCAACGCAAGGGCGAGGCCGCCGTCCATGCCCACCATCTGCAGGATGTCGTTGCCGCCGGTCGCGCCGGTCGTGAGCAGCCGGGCGGCCGTCTCGCGCATGGGAGAGAGGATGCCGTGCAGGCTCGCCTGCGCCATCACCGCGAAAACAAGGCCCGACAGCAGCGCCCGCAGATTGCCGGTCGCAGCCAGAACCAGCAGCCGACTGGCGCAGCCTCGCGCCAGAATCATGCCGGAACCGAACATCAATCCGCCGAGCGCCGCGCCAGACAAACTTTGCGGCGAAGCGATCTGGCGCGCCTCCTGAGGCATGATCGCGCCCGTTTGCGCCAGAAGCGAGGTTCCCGCCATCGCCGCGAAGAAAACGATCAGCCAGACCGAGGTGCGTTCACCGATCGCCCCGCGCCAGAATTCGACGGTCGCCGCCCGCAGGCAGAATCGGCTTTGCTGTGCGAATGCGCCGAAAACCATGCCGATCAGCGCGCCGCCAAGCGCCTGCGTCCATGCCTCGCCGAGGCGATCCATCACAAAAACCAGGTCCATGCCCGCCTCCCGCTGACGCCGCAGGGACCACGCCCCGCAATTGGCGGCATTGACCGCGATCAATTATCCATTCAAATATTCAATTGTTAATATGTAAATCGGGAGGATGAGGCGATGACACGCATTGCGACGAGGCGCGACTGGCTGAAGGCGGCGGGGGCGCTGGCGCTTGCCGGCGCATTCCCGAGGACGGCGATGGCGCTTGGAAATTTCGATTTCGGCGCGAGATCGATCACGGTGCTGAGCGACGGGAACCTGGTGCTGCCGGCCGCGTTCCTGTTTCCCGACTTGCCCAAGGATGAAATCGACGCCTTCCTGGCCGCTCATGGCTTGCCGACAGACGCGCTTGCCCCCGATTGCAATGTCACCCTGGTCCGGGACGCGGATCGGACGATCCTCTTCGATGTTGGCGCGGGGCCCAATTTCATGCCGACCGCCGGACGCCTGACCGACAGCCTGGCGGAAGCCGGCGTCGAGGCGGCGGAGATCACCGATGTCGTCTTCACGCACGGCCATCCCGACCATCTATGGGGACTGATCGACGATTTCGACGAATTCGTCTTCCCCGAGGCGCGCTACCGGATGAATCGCGCCGAATGGGACTACTGGCGCGCAGACGACACGCTGGCGAAGACTCCGGAGGCGCGAAAGTCCTTCGCCGTGGGAGCGCAGGCGCGGCTGGCGCGGCTGGAAGACCGGATCGAGCTTTTCGAACCGGGCGAAGAGGTGCTGCCGGGCGTCGAGGCGGTCGACACGACAGGCCACACGCAAGGCCATGTCTCCTTCATGCTGCATGAGGGCTCCGACAGCCTGATGATTGTCGGGGATGCGCTTTCGCAGGCAAGCGTATCGTTCGAACGGCCCGACTGGCCCTACGGCTCCGATCACGAGCCGGAGCGGGCGATCGCGACGCGCCTCAAACTGCTCGACCGTCTGGCCGGCGAGCGCAGCGCGATCATCGGCTATCACCTGCCGCATCCGGGGAAGGGGCGGGCGGAACGCGATGGCGCCGCCTTCAGGTTTGTCTCGGACTGAGTCCTATTCGGCCGGCGTTTGCCGCTGCACGCGCAGGAAGGCGAAGGGCGCACCCTCGACCAGATAGCCGAGGCCGATCCTTGCGCCGAACACGATCCCCGCCATGGAAAGGGGAACGGAAACCGCCATTACCGAAACCGCACTGACGCCCTGGCCGATCGTGCAGCCGAAGGCGAAGACGCCGCCTGTGCCCATCAGGAAGGCACCAAGCAGGTGGCGACCCAGCTCGCGCGCGTCGTCGCAGGCCTCCCATCGCACATCCTTGGCGCGCCATGCCGCCGCGGCGGCGCCGACAAACACCCCGACGACCAGTCCCACACCGTAATTGGGGCCGATCCCAGTCACGGTGATGAGCTGCAGGATGGCGTTTCCGACCGGGTTGACGAAGGAGCCGGCCTCCAGCTGGACATCGGTAAAGAGCCGACCGGAAAAAAACGAGGTCGCAAGCCAGCCGGCGGAAATGCACAATCCGATCGTCACCCCGCTGACGATGGCCGCACGGCTGCGGCGAAACCCGGCGCTGGAAAAGATCCACGCCAGCATGGCGGCCGCGATGAGGATCGCGACCGCGAAGGAGACGTCATGTCCGATCGAGCGCGAGACGATCGCTCCCAATGACTGGCTCTGGCCCTCGCCGAGATCGATCGACAGGGGCTCGACGGCGGCGACGCGGAAATGCCCGGTGACGCCCCTCTGTGCGGCGATCGCGGCCAGGCCGATGCCGGTGAGGACGACGAGCGCGCGCAAATTGCCGCCGCCGAAACGCAGCACCGCGCCGAAGCCGCAGGTGCCGACAAGCGCCATGCCGACGCCGAACATCAGTCCGCCGATCAGGCTTCCGGCCACCGGAACGGCAGGCTGGAGGTAGAAGCTGCCCGAGAGGTCGACAATTCCGAAGGCGGCCATCGTTTGCGTCGCAAGCAGTGCGATCGCAGCCGCCAGCATCCAGGAGCGCAGGCCCTCGTCGCGCCCGCCATACCAGAAGCGCTCAAGCGCCGACATCGTGCAGAAATGATTACGCCGCGCGACAAAGCCCATCACGCAGCCGACGAACATTCCCGACGCGGGAAGCGCCCAGGCGCTGTCCAGAACGGTCATGCAATCCTCCCCTGCGCCTGCTGAAAGACGCCAGCCGCGACGTTGCGGCGTTTCGCCGCGCCTCGCAGGCCATTCGTTCGCTCCCCCTCCCGGCGCAAATGGCGCAGCGCAACTTCAGCGGGCCGGGCGCACGGGCTTGCAGAACAGTTCGTGCAGCGTCTCGACCAGGGTCGAGACCTCCGCATTGGCAATACTGTAATAGATCATCCGGCCGTCGCGGCGCGCATGAACCAGCCGATCGAGGCGAAGCCGCGCAAGCTGCTGCGATACGGTCGCCTGCGGCATTGCGAGGATTTCCTCCAACTCAGAAACCGACTTTTCCCCCTCCGAAAGCAGGCAAAGAATGACCAGTCGGGTCTCGTGCGAAAGCGCCTTCATCAACTCGCTCGCCTGGCGCGCCTGCTCCATCAGAGCGGCCGGGTCGCTTCGGTCGAAGACAATAACGTTCGGTGCGTCGTCCATCAAATGCGATTCCATGTCCAAAGTTCGCAATAATAGCGAATTCCGCCGATCTCGCTACTGCTGACGGCGGACGTCACTAACACTTCACTTCTTCGGCAGCTTCAAAAGCAGTTCATCCAGCATCGGCCAGAAGAACTGATCACCGGCATAGCCGCGCAATCGGCCGATTTCGCGGCCGTCTTCCACCAGCACGAAAGTCGGCGTGAAGCGCTCCCTGGCGATTGCGCCCAGATCCTGCGGCCATTCGCCGTGGATGTCGACCCGCCGCAGCGGAGCGAGCGCGCCTTCCGCAGTCTTGGGATAGGCGGGGGCG
>JAUIBM010000333.1 GCA_030428345.1 Alphaproteobacteria bacterium
GCTCGGAAATGCGGGAGAACCCGCGAATGTCCAGAAACATCACGGCGATCTCGCGTTCGACGCCCCATCCGAGCGGATCGGCGATCCCCGGCGCGTTGATCAACGCCTGGGGCTGGATCAGCGGTCTCACCGAGACATTGCCGCGTATCTGCGCCTGGCAGGCGAGCCGGATGTCCGGGCCGGCATTCAGCTTGCGCAGCAATAGCATTTCGGCCTCGCCGGGAGGCGACAGGTTTTCCTCGCCTTCCACGATCAGCGTGCGGCAGGTGGAGCAGCGGGCGCGGCCGCCGCATACCGCCATGTGCGGGATGCCGGCCGCCCGGCTGACTTCGAGCAGCGTCATGCCGGGCACCGCCGGGACCGTGAGGCCGTCGGCATAGGCGACCCTGGCTCGCTTGCGGAAATTGCCGAAAACCCAGCGAAGGACGATGGCCGCCGCCACGATCGCCGCCACGACCAGCGCCGCCCAGTGCGTCATGGCGTCGAGCACCTGCAATTGCTGGAGCGCTTCGCGCGAGATCGGAAACGCGGTGTCGCCGGCAGCTTGCCGCTGCTCGACAAGGCGGCGCGCCGCGGCGATCCAGCCGGTCAGCGAAACGGCGGGAAGCAGGATGGCGAAAGCCAGCAGATAGGGGAAGAATGAAGAATACCGGGGGCGCAGGCGCAGCCAGAAGTGGACGCCGATGCAGCCATGCAGCCAGACCGCCAGCATGAGGAAGCTTTGCTGCAGGGCTGCGCCCGGCCAGATCCAGATGAGTTCCGTGTCGTAGTCAATGTCCAGGCCCATGACGCCGGTCGCGCCGCGCGTGGCGGTCAGGTGCGACAGCAGGAACCAGGGGATCGCCAGCCCGAACAGAACCTGCATCCATTCCCAGAGCGGACGCCGCCATGTGCCGATGGTGGCGACGCGCCAGAGCGCCAGCGTCACATGCGTCGCCATGGCGCCATACAGCAGCACGGTTCCGGGGAGGCTCTGCACGATGGCCTGGCTCCAGCCGAGCATGGCGTTCATCGCGGAAAGCGAGAAATGACCGAGAGCGTGGTTGATGTAGTGGAACGTCACATAGGTGAAGAGGGTGAGGCCCGACCACAGTCTGAGCTGCTGGGCATACTGGCCTACGCCCTTGAGGCGGACCCGATCAGCCCCTTGTTTGGCCATTTGCAAACCCCGATCACGGTCAGCGCTGCGGTGTTATGACCTTGCGGCGACGAAAATGTGTCGTGACGTTGAACTTGACGCATCGCAACGTCATTTAAGGGGTCGCCCAGTTGGGACGAAAATGCAAATGATTCCATTTGATGATTTGAAAGTGCCGGCCAATGTCACATGACGCCCTTATACGCCCGTTGCGCGAATGGCTGATCGAACAGGCGTTGGGGGAGCCGGACATCGTGGTCCTGTTCGAGACCATGTGTCATCGCCTGGCGGCCATCGGGGTGCCGGTATCGCGCGCCCGGCTGATCTGGCAGACCCTGCATCCGTTGTTTCGCGCCGAGACGGTGGTCTGGAACAAGGGCGAATCCGCCGTGCTCGAGCAGTTCCGCCACCAGGACAACAGCACGGAGGCGTGGAGCCGCAGCCCGCTGAAATTCGTGATCGAGAACCGGCTCGATCTCTTCCGGCGCCAGCTCGCCGGCCCCAATGAGATGCTCGATTTTCCGATCCTTCAGGAACTGAAGGATGACGGGTTCACCGACTATTTGATCGTCTCGACGATGATGTCCAATCTCCGCTCCGCCGACGACCGGTCGAAGGACGGCCCCTCCGGCATTCTGGTCACCTGGGCGAGCGATCGCCAGACCGGGTTTTCCTCGGACGATCTGGACGCCCTGCAGCGTGTGCAGCGCGTCTTTGCGCTCGCCTGCAAGACGGTGATCCAGGCGAGGATATCCAGCAACATCGCCACCACCTATCTGGGCGAGCGCGCCGCGCACAGCGTGCTGGCCGGCCAGATCCGGCGCGGCGACGGAGAGCATACCCGCGCGGTGGTCTGGTATGCCGACATGCGCGATTCGACGATGCTGGCCGAAGCGATGCCGGCCGAGGCCTATTTCTCGATGCTCAATTCCTATTTCGAGGCGACCGCCGGGCCGGTGGTCGACCATGGCGGCGAGGTGCTGGACTTCATCGGCGATGCGGTGCTGGGGATGTTCCCCTATGAAGATGTGGACGGGCTGCCGGAGGCGGCAAGGTGCGCCAACGCCGCGCTGGACGAAACGCTTGCGCGCGCCCGCGAAACGAATGGCGAGCGCGAGAAGCTTGGGCTGGACCGCTTCAAGTTCGGCGTCGGGCTCAATGTCGGCGAACTGAAGTTCGGCAATATCGGCATTCCGCAACGGCTGTCCTTTTCGGTGATCGGCCATACGGTCAACGAGGTGGCGCGAATCGAATCGATGACCAAATTCCTGCAGCAGCCGGTGCTTTCCGGCGCGGGTCTGGCGCGCCTCAATCCCGAGCGGTGGCGCTCGGTGGGCGAACACAAGCTCGACGGAGTGCTCGATCTGGTCGAATTGTTCGCATTTCAGGCAAGTTAGCCTTTCGCCGGCGCTGGATCGCCCCGGCGCCGCGGATGTGCGGGCGGCTGCAGCGCCGCGCCGCAACAAAGGCATGGTGCAAGACCGTAATTTGTGAAACGTTGCATGCTACCCCCAAGGCAGCAACGAGAACGAATGTCCATAAAAGCCAGCATCCGCCATCTGACTCATTACCGATATGACCGGCCGGTAACGCTCGGGCCGCAGATCATCCGGTTGCGCCCGGCGCCGCACAGCCGCACGCGCGTCATCTCGCATTCGCTGAAGGTTTCCCCGGACGGGCATTTCGTCAACCACCAGCAGGATCCTTACGGAAACTGGCTGGCGCGCTTCGTGTTTCCGGACCCCGTGCGCGAACTGAAGATCGAGGTTGATCTCGTCGCCGACATGGCGGTCTACAATCCGTTCGATTTCTTCGTCGAGGCCGATTCGGAGTATTTCCCGTTCGAATATCCCGAGAACTACCGCGACGACCTGCGCATCTATCGCGAGGCCGAGCCGGCCGGGCCGCAACTGGCGGCGTTTCTCGCCAGCATTTCACGCGAGCGGCAGCGCTCGGTCGACTTCGTGGTCGGCCTCAACGCCCGCATTGCTTCCGATGTCGGTTATGTCATCCGCATGGAGCCGGGCGTCCAGACGCCGGAGGAGACCTTCGAGCGCGGCACCGGTTCGTGCCGCGATTCCAGCTGGCTGCTGGTTCAGGCGTTGCGGCATCTGGGATTTGCGGCGCGTTTTGTCTCGGGCTACCTGATCCAGTTGAAGCCGGACATCGCGGCCCTGGACGGCCCGTCCGGCACCGATCACGACTTCACCGATCTGCATGCTTGGGCCGAGGTCTATCTGCCCGGCGCGGGTTGGGTCGGCCTCGATCCGACATCGGGCCTGCTGACGGGCGAGAGCCATATTCCGCTGGCCGCCACGCCGCATTTCCGCAATGCGGCGCCGATCTCGGGAGCGGCGAGCTATGCCGAGGTCGATTTCAATTTCGACATGAAGGTGACGCGCGTCGCCGAACATCCGCGCATCACCAAGCCGTTTTCGGACGAAGCCTGGACGGAACTCGACGCGCTGGGCCGGAAGGTGGACGCGGCGCTGGCTGCCGGCGACGTGCGACTCACCATGGGAGGCGAGCCCACTTTCGTCTCCATCGACGATTTCGAATCGCCGGAATGGAACACCGAGGCGGTCGGCCCGCAGAAGCGCGCGCTCGCCGACAAGTTGATCCGGCGGCTGCGCCAGCGTTTCGCGCCGGGCGGGTTTCTGCATTACGGTCAGGGCAAGTGGTATCCGGGCGAGACCCTGCCGCGCTGGACCTTCTCGCTCTATTGGCGGCGCGACGAAAAGCCGATCTGGCGCGACGAGGCGCTGGTGGCGCGCGAAGACGCGGACACCAAGGCCGGCCCCGCCGAGGCGGGCGCGCTCCTGTCGGAAATCGCCAGGCGGCTGGAGATCGATCCGGAAATGGTCGTTCCGGCCTATGAGGACCCGGCGCAGTGGATATTGAAGGAAGGCAGCCTTCCCGAGAATGTGACGCCTGAAAATTCCAAGCTGAAGGACCCCGAGGAGCGCCACAGGATCGCCCGCGTGTTCGGCCGCGGCCTCACCACCGAGTCGGGCTATGTGCTGCCGATCCAGCGTTGGCAGTCCCGGGCGAGCGGGCCGCGCTGGATGTCCGAGCGCTGGAAACTGCGCCGCCAGCACCTGTTCCTGGTGCCGGGCGACAGCCCGGTCGGCTACCGTCTGCCGCTGGGCTCCCTGCCCTACGTGCCGCCGTCACAGTACCCTTACGTAAATATCGCCGATCCCTGGGAGGAGAAAGGACCGCTGTCCGCCTTCGGCGATCAGCCGGATGCGG
>JAUIBM010000334.1 GCA_030428345.1 Alphaproteobacteria bacterium
CCAACCGGTCGAGCTGGATGCGGTCGGGATCGACCGGCAATTCCTGGCGCGAAGTCCAGTCGACGGTGGCGTTCTCGTTGACCCGGATGATCGCGCGCGGCCGGTCGATGCGCATTTCGACAATGCGCACATCGCCCTGCAGGAACGGCATGAGCTCGATGTTCATCGAGAAGGCGTCCGCCTTCATCATCGGCGAGCCGTCCGCCTGTCGTCCGACAGTGACGTCGGTGAAGGTCACCGAAGGCAAGGGCAGCAGGCGAACCTTGGCTTCGCCGTCAACCGTGACGGGTTGTCCGATGATCCGCGACGCCTCGCTCTGGAACGCAACGCGATACGCCGTCCAGTCAATGAACCAGGGTGCGATCAACGCCGTGAACAGCACGACCACCAAGAGCCCGCCAAGAATCACGAAAATCCGGTACAGCGCGTTTTCTCCGTCCTGAGCCCATCCCCGACAACCGGGAACTATATCGCTATAATGCCAGCATCTTGCCCGGATTCATTATGTTATCGGGGTCGATCGCATTTTTTATCGCAATCATCACATCCGCGCCCGCTCCGTGCTCCCTGCGCACGAAGCGCCGCTTGCCCTGGCCGACGCCATGTTCTCCGGTGCAGGTGCCTTCCATTTCCAGCGCGCGAAGAGCCAACCGCTCCACCACGCCCTCGGCCCGTGCCAGTTCGTCGGGGTCCTCCGGGCGGAATGAAAGCGCGGCATGGAAATTGCCGTCGCCGACATGGCCCAGGATCGGACCGTACAGCCCCGCCTCGGCAATGTCGCGCTCCGTTTCGACAACGCATTCGGCAAGGCGGGAAATCGGGACGCAGACGTCGGTCGAAAGCGCCTGGGTGCCCGGTCTTGCCGCCCGCAGCGCCCAATAGGCGTCGTGGCGCGCCTTCCACAACCGGTTGCGGTCCTCCGCCTTCGACACCCACTCGAATCCGGAGCCGCCGCACTCTCCGGCGATCGCGCCGAACATTTCCGCCTGTTCGGCGACGCCGCCGCTCGATCCGTGGAATTCCAGCAGCAGCAGCGGCGATTCCGGGAATTCCGTGCTGGAATAGGCGTTGATCGCCGAAACGCTGGCCGCGTCCAGCAGTTCGATGCGAGCCATCGGCAGCCCGGCCTGCATGGCCATGATCGTCGCATTGCAGGCCGCGCCGACATCGGGAAACGAGCAGATCGCCGCCGACATCGCTTCGGGAATGCCCTGCAGGCGAAGCGTCAGTTCCGTGATGACGCCCAGCGTCCCCTCCGAGCCCACGAGCAGCCGCGTCAGGTCGTAGCCGGATGAGGACTTGCGCGCCCGCGCGCCGGTGCTGACCAATTGTCCATCCGGCATGACCGCTTTGAGCGAAATGACATTGTCGCGCATCGTGCCGTATCGCACGGCGTTGGTGCCCGATGCGCGCGTCGCCGCCATGCCGCCAAGCGAGGCGTTGGCGCCCGGATCGATGGGAAAGAACAGGCCCATGTCGCGAAGATGGGCGTTGAGCGCCTCGCGCGTCACGCCGGGCTCCACGGTCACGTCCAGATCCTCGGCATTGACCGCGAGGATGCGGTTCATGCGGCTGAGATCGATGCAAAGACCGCCAGCGGGCGCGTTGACATGGCCTTCAAGCGAGGTTCCGGTTCCAAAGGCGATGATCGGAGTCTTGTGGGCGGCGCAAATCCGCACGGCCTCCTGCACGTCATCCTGCGACTGGGCGAACAGCACCGCATCGGGCAATTGCGGCGGCAGATAGGTAGTGGTGTGGGCATGCTGCTCGCGCAGTGCCTGCGAGGTCTGCAATTGCTCCGCGAAGCGCTGTCTCAGCACCCCGAGTGCAACGGCGATCCCGGCTTCGTTGTGTTCCAGTTTCTCAAGGTCAGCCAATGCCATCGCGCATGATTCCTCCGCCAATCTAAAATCAATAGCGGCCGGACGCGCCGCTGCCAATTGCAAGCGGCGGTTTGCCGCGCGCGCCGATCAGGCGGAGGAACGAAGGCCGCGCGGCTCAGGAATAGTGGTTGCGCACGACCGCCCGCGCGAGTTCCTCGCGGTCGATAACACCGACGACGTCCTCGGGCCGCGGCACCCCGCCTTCCGACTGGATGACGATGGCGAAGGAGCGGTCGCGCCGGCTCATGCGGGTGACGACCGCATTGAGGGTGTTGGTCGGCGTGGTGACCACGAAGTCGGTCTTGATGATATCGCCCAGCGTCTGCTTGCCGAACCGATCCGGCTGGTAGGGGATGTTGGCGAAGCGCACGAAGCCGGCGATGCGCGGACCGGCCGTTACGATTACTCGATTGCTGTCCAGGTCGATGCGCTTCAGCGCCTCGGCAACCGTCATTTCGGCCGGCAGCACGCTGAACCCGCGCGACATCACCTCGCTCGCCGGCTGCACCAGGAACATGTTGGTGGAGCGGTCGGTCGGAATCGCCCGGCCGCGCTTGCGCAGCTTGATCGTGTAGATGTCGTTGACCACCAGCGCCCGGCGGACGCCCAGCGCCACGGCCACTGCCAGCACCAGCGGCAGGATGATGTTGTAGTCGCGGGTCATCTCGAAGATCATCACGATCGCGGTCATCGCCGCACTCGTGCCGGCGCCGACCATCGCGCCCATTCCGAGCATGGCAAAGACCGGGACCGAGATTCCCGCATTCGGCATCAGCCATTGCCCGGCGACGCCGATCGCCGCCCCCAGCGTGCAGCCCATGAACAGGCTGGGCGAGAAGATGCCGCCAGAAGCGCCGGAGGCGAGGCTGATGCAGGTCGCCAGCAGCTTGCCCGCGAACAGCGCCAGCAACAGCAGCACGCCCATGCGGTTTTCGGAGAGAATGTCCTGAATGGTCGAATAACCGACGCTCATCACATGATAGTGGCCGCTGGCCAGCAGGAACAGATAGCCGGTCAAGCCCACCGCAAGCATGCCGATGACGTTCTGCAGATAGGGATTGATCGACGATTCGTCGAATGTGTCCTCCGCCCATTCGAGCACGCGAACAAAGGCGTACGCCGCCAGCCCCATGACGACGCCGGTAAAGGCGGCAAGGCCGATCTCGGCGACATTGACCGCCTGCGTCAGCGGCAATTGCTTCCAGAAGGCGATGTGGAACGTCGCCTCCGCCCCGATGATCAGCCGATAGAGGTAGGTGGAGGTGGCGGTGGCCGCGACCACGGGCAGGAAGCTGCGCGGCGAGATTTCGGGAAGCAGGATTTCCACCGCGAACAGCACGCCGCCCAGCGGGGTGTTGAACGTGGCCGCGATCCCCGCGCCCGCGCCGGCCGCCAGCAGGATGATCTTCTGCGACCGGATCAGGCCGAGCCGCCGTCCGAAGGTGGAGCCGAAGGAAGCCCCGATCTGGATGATCGGCCCCTCGCGGCCGACCGATGCGCCGGTGCCGATCGAAAGGGCCGAGGCGAACGCCTTCACCACAGAAACGATGCCGCGCACATTGCCGTCGCGATGGTAGATCGCAAACATCACCTCCGGCACGCCGTGACCCTTGGCCTCGGGCGCGAAACTGCGCACCAGGAACACCACGATCAGGCCGCCGATGACCGGTACGAGGATGATGAACGGGCCCCAGACGCTAGGTTCGCCATAGGCGTTGGGCTCCAGCACCGTCGAGAAGATGCCGTAGAATGAGAGATTGTAGATGATCGCGATCAGGTACTTGAAGGCGATCGCACCAAGCGCCGCAACCAGGCCGACAATGACAGCCAGCAGCACGAGTAGAGGCAGGGAGACCTCCCGCTCCGTAAAGGGAGGCGAACCATCCCCGTGGGTTTCGGGACGGCTTTCGGCATTTTGCTGGACGGACATGGGAACCGGATCTGTCGGGTTGGGCGCGCGGCGCCTGACAAGATGCGGGCGGCTTACTCCAACCTGTCGCGCCCTAACAACCCCAAATTCCGGGTTTTGCGCCGTTTTTCCGATTTTCGACCGGAATCGGCTACATCGGCCGCGCGAGCGAGCGATGTACGGCGTCGATTTCGTCCAGAATCGCCTCGGTCAGTTCGATTTCAGTGGCGGCGAGATTGGTTTCCAATTGCTCGATCGAGGTTGCGCCGAGGATCGGCATGGTGGGGAACGGCCGCGAGAGACAGAAGGCCAGCGCCAGTTGCGCCGGGTGCATGCCGTGGCGCTCGGCAATCTCGCAATAGCGGGCGACGGCTTCCTGGCTGCGCTCCGTCACGCGCCCGTTCACGACGGCGACCGGCACGCCGGCGCGGTCGGCGAGGCGCAGCAGCGTCGGCCAGACCTCGAGCTCGACGAGCAGCAGCGCGCGCGGCGAGGTCGCGCGCAGCGCGCGCGCGACGATCGGGCCGAGGTCGAGCGGCGCGACGAACACGCGCTCGCGTCCGAATCGGGCGCGCGCCGCGGCGAGCCC
>JAUIBM010000335.1 GCA_030428345.1 Alphaproteobacteria bacterium
CCCTCGAGGCCTTCCACGCCGCCTTCCCGGGGGAACCCGTCCTGCTCCTCGGCTGTGACCTCTTCCTTCTCGACGAGGCCACCCTCCGACACCTCCTCGAGGCCCACTCCCCTGACGTCCCGGCCAGCGCTTTCGCCAACCGCATCGACCACCGGCCGGAACCCCTCTGCACGATCTACGAGCCGGGCGCGCTCGCCCACGCGGATCAGCAGCAACCGACCCGCGAAGCCGTAGGAAAGCATCATCGCGCAGGCCTGGACGATCAGCACCGCGCCGAACTGCAGGATCGCGAAAGTGTCGTCCTGGCAGGTCGGGCACCCCTGCAGGGCGAAGGTCGTCCAGCAGGCAGACACCAGCAGTTGCGCCAGTATGAAGGTCAGCCGCCATTTCTCCGGAGCGTTGGCCTCCTCCGCCTCGCGGATGTAGCGCGCGCTGAGCGCGCCCACCAATCCCGTGCTGAGCGTCGCCATCAGGAACCAGATTCCCGCCGGCGCAATCCCGATGTAGCGGCTGGCGAACAGCGCCACGATGGAGGTGAAGACGGGGAGCGCCCATACCGAGTGGCGCTGGTTCTCGGCGAATGAAAGGGTGAGTTCCTGCTTGTACGCGGCGCCCGTCGCGGGAGAGGCTGTGGCGCGCTGACGGATTTCCTTTACAAAAATGCCGCCCGCCGTACGCTTCTTGCGACGGTCGACGATATTCTTGTCTGGAGAATTGGACGTTCTGATACTCATCGGCCGTCGCCGTACACCCGCGCGAAACTCTGCCTTTGGGTAAAGGGCAATGGTAAATATCGGGTAAGGATTGCCCATTGCCATCAACGAAATCACGAAAATTCAAGGGGGAACGGCAGTATCGCCTCATGCGCGACCTGATCGCGACGATCGTGCTGCTCGGCGTGCTGGCGGGCGTCGTCCATCTCTTGGGCAAGCCGTCGCGGCTGGAACTGCGCGGCGGCGTCGTGGTCCAGGACGGAGACTCCCTGCGCATGGGGGATGTCAGGCTGCGGCTTGCCGGCATCGACGCGCCGGAATTGTCGCAGACCTGCCGCGCGCGGGGTGAAGTGACGCCCTGCGGACGCATGGCGCGTGACCATCTGGTGGCGCTGATTGCTGGCCGCACGGTGGTCTGCAAAGGCTCGCAACGCGACCGTTTCGACCGCCTGCTGGCTGATTGCGAGGCCGGCGGCGTCTTTCTCAATCGCATGATGGTCCGCGATGGCTGGGCGGTGTCGTTTGACGACTTCGCGGTAGACGAGGCGCAGGCGCGCCGGGCGGGCAAGGGCCTGTGGAGCGGCGAATTCGTCGCCCCGTCCGACTGGCGGCGCACACATGAGCGGTCCGGCGAACCAAAGGCCGCCCGTGACTCTTCGCCGATGGCGGTGATAGAAAACCTTGCAAGGCGCGCCATCAACTGGTTGCGCCTATGACACGCATTGAGTGGGGAACGCATGACCGATTTTGCCGCGATGAAGCTCTATGACGGGGGCAGGGCGCCCAATCCTCGCCGCGTCCAGATTTTCATGGCGGAGAAGGGGATCGACATCCCGCGCGTGCAGGTCGACATCAACAAGCTTGAGCAGCGCTCGCCCGAATTCACCCGCATCAATCCGATGCAGCGCCTGCCCGTTCTCGTGCTGGAGGACGGCACGGTCATCTCCGAGACCGTCGCGATTTGCCGCTATATCGAGGAAGTTCAGCCCGAGCCGCCCCTGATGGGACGCGACGCGAGGGATCGCGCCATTGTCGAGATGTGGCAGCGGCGGATGGAATTGCAGTTGTTGCTTCCCGTCGGATGGGCGTTCCGCCATCTCCATCCCGGCGGCGCGCATCTGGAGTCGCCCCAGATCGCCCAATTGGGGACCGTCTCGCAGCAGCGCGCGCGCGAATTCATGGAGTTTCTTGACACGGAACTGGCGGATCGGCCCTTCGTAGCGGGCGATGCCTTCACCATTGCCGACATAACCGGCGTGATCACATTCCAGTTTCTCAAGCCCGCGCGGATCCCGTTTCCGGAGGATCTGGCGCATGTCAGCCGGTGGTATCGCGAAGTGGCGGCCCGCCCTTCAGTGATGCAGTAGCGCGATGACGGGCGGCATCGATCGCCTTCCGGGAGAAATCCGGGCCTGCCGAATTTGCGTCGAGCGCCCGGCCGGCAAGCCGCTGCCGCACGAACCACGGCCGGTCGCGGTCCTTTCCGCAAAGGCGCGCATTCTGATTTGCGGCCAGGCCCCGGGAACGCGCGTCCACGCCAGCGGCATTCCCTTCGACGATCCTTCCGGCGATCGCCTGCGCGACTGGATGGGGATCGACCGGACTGTCTTCTACGACGCCGATCGCATCGCAGTCCTTCCCATGGGTTTTTGCTTCCCCGGCCACGATGCGAAGGGCGGCGACCTGCCGCCACGCCGAGAATGCGCACCCGCCTGGCGCGATCGGGCGATGTCGGCCATGCCGCAGATCGAGTTGCTGCTGGCGATCGGGCAATATGCCCAAGCCTGGCACCTGCGCGGGCAGCAGCGCTCCAGCCTGACCTCGACCGTCAGCGCCTGGCGCGAATTCCTCGCTGCCGGCGAAAAGCCCGCGGTGCTGCCGCTGCCGCACCCCTCCTGGCGCAACAATGGCTGGCTGCGAAAGAACCCATGGTTCGAGGAGGAACTGGTCACCGAGCTTCGCCGCCGTGTTGCCGCCCTGGTGTGATCGGCTGCGCTTGCGGAATCGTTTTTCTCTGATATGAGAATTGTGGAACAATCTTCCAATTCTTCGCGGCGGAGCAGGCGGGCATGGACAGAGTCGACAAGATGATCCTCGGTCTGATCCAGGAGGACGCGACATTGCCGGTGGCCGACATCGCCAAGCGGGTGGGACTCTCGACAACGCCTTGCTGGCGTCGAATCCAGAAGATGGAAGAGGATCGGGTGATCGAGCGGCGGGTTGCGGTGCTCAATCCGGAGCGGGTCAATTGCGGCGTCACCGTCTTCGTCTCGATCACGACCGACAAGCACAATCACGAATGGTTGAAGCGATTCGCCGAGGTGATCGCCAAGCTGCCCGAGGTCGTCGGTTTCTACCGGATGAGCGGGCAGGTGGATTATCTGCTCAAGGTCATGGTGCCGGACATTTCCGCCTACGACGCCTTCTACAAGAAGCTGGTGAGCGAGATCGATATCGAGGATGTCTCCTCGGCTTTCGCGATGGAGCGCATCAAGGACACGACCCAATTGCCGCTGGGCTATCTGCCTCTCGAAAAGCCGTCCAAGGCGCGCGGCTAGCCGCCTTTCACGCGTCCAGCCCGAGCTTCGAGCGCACCTTCTCGCTCTCCAATTCCCTGCGCGCGCCTGAGCCGACCCAGCGCCTCGCGGCATCCTCGCTCTGCGAAAGCTCGCGCGCCAGTTCCAGGCAGGGGCCGTGAAGTTGCGCAGAGCGCTTTCCGATCTGGCGCAGCGCCCAATTCACCGCCTTCTTCACGAAATTGCGCGGGTCGCCTGCCTCGCGGCGGATCAGCGGCAGATAGGCGAGTAGCGCGTCATCGGCCAGTTTCTTGTCGTGAACCGCCCGCCACGCCATCGTCGTGAATGCGGCGCGCTTGACGAATTCACGGTCATCGCCTGCCCAGGCGATGATCTTTTCATGCGCAAACCCGGTCCTGTCGAACAGATTGCCGCAGACCTGATCGCAAAGATCCCACGAATCGAAGTCGCCTGCCCACCGGTCCATCTGGTGCGCCGTCACCCATTCCGGACGATCGACCATGGAGGCGAGGATGCGCGCCTCGTGAATGCCGCTTTCCCAGAGCGCATGCGCCAGATCGTGGTCGTGGCGAATTGCCCTTGCGACCGCGCGTATGTCGGGCATCGAGACGCCCAGCGCCTTGCCGGTCGAAATTCCGAAGCGCGCCATGCCGAGGCGGTTTTCCTCTCGCCCGGCCGCTCGCAGCAAGGCGATCGCCTGATCGGGCGTGTGCGGCGCCCTCGCCAATCTTACTTGCGTTCGAGTCGGGCGAGCAGGCTGGAGGTGTCCCAGCGCTTGCCGCCCATGGCCTGAACTTCCGCGTAGAACTGATCCACCAGGGCCGTTACCGGCAGCGAAGCGCCGTTGCCGCGCGCCTGGCTCAGCACGATGTCGAGGTCCTTGCGCATCCAGTCTACCGCGAAGCCGTGATCGTATTTGCCCTCGGACATGGTCTTCCAGCGGTTTTCCATCTGCCATGAGCCGGCGGCGCCCTTGGAGATGACATCGATGACCTTTTCGATGTCGAGGCCGGCCTTGCCGGCGAAGTGCAGGCCCTCCGCCAGGCCCTGCACGAGGCCCGCGATGCAGATCTGGTTAACCATCTTGGTCAGTTGCCCCGAGCCTGCCGGCCCCATCA
>JAUIBM010000336.1 GCA_030428345.1 Alphaproteobacteria bacterium
TACGAAGCATATGTGCCGGAAAGGGGTCTGAACCGAAGATGCTCGAACAGGTATCGGGAAGATCTAGCTTCGAGGTCAGATATTATCTTGGCGAATCGGCTGGTCTCAAGAATGTGAGGGACAACTTTTCACCTGTCGAAGCCGCTTGCAGCATTCGCTTCTCAACGGGGAGCGATTACAGTACAAATCCAAAGAAGTATGAATGTCATGCGTTCTTCGCAATGTTCGGCCTGGACAGGGATGCCATCCATTGCGAGATCGCAAAGGCGCTAAACCCAGGCTTCGAGTGCAGTGGAGGGTGAACGATATGTGGAAAATTCTTGTTCCGATAGTGTCTGTTCTTGTCCTTGCGTGCGCCGCCCATGCCCAGGACCAGCCTCCGCTTGCCGGCGGCGAGTACACCCCGAGGCAGTTTCTGGAAAGTGGCGGCGGTTTCCGCTCTCCGGACGGGTCGGTCATCTCGTCGAGCACGGGAATAATGCTGATGGTGCCGCAAGACCGGCTGGACGAGATTGCTAGGCTGCTGGAAGGCGGGCAGGACAAGTTCGGCAGATGCCGAAAGGTGTGCGTTGTCGGCGCCTCGGGGCAAAAAGTCTGTTTCCCGGTATGCTCTGAGGGTCAGATCGAATCCCCTTTCGGCGACCAGTAGGATTACTGAAACGCGGTCTCGTTGAAGCTGCGCAATTTGCGCGAATGCAGTCTTTCGGCCGGCATTTCACGCAGCTTTTCCAGCGCCTTGATGCCGATCGTCAGATGCTGCGCCACCTGGCGGTTGTAGAACTCGGTCGCCATGCCGGGCAGCTTCAACTCGCCATGCAGCGGCTTGTCGGAAACGCAGAGCAGGGTGCCGTAGGGCACGCGGAAGCGGAAGCCATTGGCCGCGATGGTCGCCGATTCCATGTCCAGTCCCACCGCCCGGCTCTGGCTTAGCCGCTGCACCGGTCCGGATTGGTCGCGCAGCTCCCAATTCCGGTTGTCGATGGTCGCCACGGTGCCGGTGCGCATGATCTTCTTCAGTTCATAGCCCGAAAGGCCGGTGACCTCGGCCACGGCCTGCTCCAGCGCGATCTGCACCTCGGCAAGCGCCGGGATCGGCACCCAGACCGGCAGGTCGTCATTGAGGACATTGTCCTCGCGCACATAGGCATGCGCCAGCACATAGTCGCCAAGCGACTGGCTGTTGCGCAGCCCCGCGCAGTGGCCGAGCATCAGCCAGGTGTGCGGGCGAAGCACCGCGATATGGTCGGTGATCGTCTTGGCGTTGGAAGGCCCGACGCCGATATTGACGAGCGTGATGCCGTTATTGTCGGCCCGCGTCAGGTGATAGGCCGGCATCTGCGGATTGCGGGACGGCGTTTGCCCGGAGGAGGGGGCCGTTTCGCCGGAACGGGTGATCACATTGCCCGGCTCGACCAGCTGATCATACCCCTGCGCCCCTGCCTGCAGGGTTTCGCGCGCATGGCGCACGAATTCGTCGACATAGAACTGGTAATTGGTGAACAGCACATAGTTCTGGAAATGCGCCGGACTGGTGGCGGTGTAATGGGCGAGGCGGTGCAGCGAATAGTCGATGCGCTGCGCCGTGAACGGAGCGAGCGGTTGCACCACCCCGGGCGTGTCGTCATATTCGCCATTGGCGATGCGGTCGTCCGTGCCGGCCAGATTGGGCGCGTCGAAGATCTCGCGCAGCGGCCGGCCGATCCGCTCGGTGATCGAGCCGGCGACATGGCTGCCTTCGGGCAGGGCGAAATGCAGCGGAATGGGGACTTCGGAAATGCCGACGCTCACCGGCACCCCGTGATTGGCGATCAGCAGGCCTATCTGCCGCTCCAGATAGCTGACGAAGAGATCGGGCCGGGTGACGGTGGTGGCGTATTCGCCCGGACCGGTGACATGCCCGAACGCCAGACGCGAATCGATATTGGCGTAGCTGCTGGTGAAGATCCGGATCTCCGGATAGAAGGCGCGGTAGTGCGATTTCGGCTGCGCGCCCTCCATCATTTCAGCGAACCGCTCGCGCAGGAACTGCGTTCCGCGATCGTACAGGCCGCGCAATTCGGCTACGGCCTCCGCCGCGTCGCTGAAGCTGCGCGGAGCGTCATATTGAGGGGTTTGTATCGGCAGATCGGCCGATGCGAGGTCGTGTTCTATTCTCATGGCGGAACTGTATAATCCGCGCGGGCCCGCCGGGCGAGCGGAAATGCAATCTAGGCAATCCCGGCGCGTTCGGGAATGGCGCAATGGCGTTCGTCGAGGCAGGGGCCGGTCCGCATGAGCGTTGTCGAGGGCGGAGCCAACCTCTGGATGCGCACGCTACGGTCGGGTCGTGTCTCCTGAATGACATTCGCAGTCAGCGCCCCGATTGCGGCTGTGGCCGCGGTTACCAGAATGAAGCGCCGATAAAGGCATGAATCGCGCATGGCTGTCCCCTTGTTAGCCGCATGTGCCGAGCCCGCACTGCGTTTGTCTGCGTCCCGTTTCAGGACGCCAAGGGTCGCATATCGCGCTGAACACGGGCTGAGAGCCGCGTTCATCCGCCGTTCAGGTGGAAGACCGGCCGAAGCTGGCGCTTCGACCGGTCGGCTGCGGGCGCTGGTCGCCCGCGCTTGCTATTCGCGGTCCCGGGGTGTCCGCGCCTACTGGCGGGTCCAGTTGTCCGTTTGGCTCATGCCGAATTTCGTTCCGACCAGGGAGAGCGAATTGCCGCTCAGCGTGGCCTTGCCGGCGATGTTCTTGCCGAGCGCGCCGAGCGAGAACTTGGTCAGCGTGCCGGAATATTTTCCGCCGCCATCGGCCTTCAGCGTGCCAGACCGCTTGCCCTTGTACTGGCCGTCCATGACGTCGATGCAGAACTCGGCCCCGCATTTGGAGACTTTCAGCAGCACCTTGTCCTTGTTGCGCCACATCCCCTCTATCGGATCGGCGAAGGCCGTGCTCGCCCCGGCGAGCACGATGGCGGCCAGCATGGCCGTTCGAATTGCAATGCGTTTCATTTTTTCCTCCCCTGGCCGCAACGCGGCCTTTCCATGACGCTTCATCATACAATCGAAACTGCCGCTGCGCGAGCGGGCGCGGCGCAACAGGTGAACGCGATCGCCGGCATTTTTATCAAAGGCTCGCGGCCTGATCGCGCCATGGTTACGCCAGGGTTGACGCGGCCTCGCCGAATCGAGCGAAAATTCGCCTTAATGCATTGAATCTGCTCGATTTCATCGGTGAATCAAACGTGAACTTAACATAGCGTTCGGATTTGATTCCGTTCCCGTTAACAATGGATTTTTACTGTCATTTCAAGCCTTTCTGCGAATGTTGCTGCAACGGGGCGGACAAGCCGGGCACACAGCGCCAAGGCAGGATGATCGGTCCCAGGGCGCAAACGGCCAGCCTCGACGCAGAGCGATCTGGCCCATGGCAGAAGGAACGAAACGATGGCCTTTCTCGATAGCTCAGGAGCTGATTTCTCGCAGATCGCAACGTCGGCCAATGCCGAGGGATTGCTTGAACTGGGGCTGATCTATGCAACCGGGCGTGCCGGCGAAACCGACCTGGTCGCCGCACACAAATGGTTCAACATCGCCGCCTATCGCGGATGTGCGGCGGCGAAGACGCGGCGCGAGGAAGTTGCGGCGGAAATGAGCCGCGAGCAGATCGCGGCGGCCCAGCGCGCCGCCCGCGACTGGATCACCAGTCACTAGGAACTCTGGCGGCGCAGGGGCGCCGCCGGATGCCAAACCCGCGCAAGACGGGGGCATCAAGACGGGGCAAAACGCCGGCAAACGGCGCACGAAGACGCCCAACGCGGCGAAACAGGAAGAGCGCGGCAAACGCGCCAGATCATCCGGCCGCAGCCCGGCGAACAAGACCAGCCAGAAAGGCGGCATGCGGGGCAGGGCGGACAGGCAGGACCGGGAGAGCGCGGGCAACGCGCCGATGGCCCAGAGCGGTCGGAACCGGAAAGAAAGAGAGCGCGGCAAACGCGCCAGTGAGAACAGGCACGCTTTGGGGGAAGCGGACAAGGTGGAAACTGTCATTCCTCGCCATCCAACGACCTTGACGGTCGCCGGGCCAATCGCCCGCGGATTGCGTAAGGGATGACAGTTTCCACATTTGCATGGCGATCGCCGCTATTGCTGGCCCCTGCCGGATTGGGCGACTATCCGCCGGATCGTCTGGATCAGCAGCCGGGCGTCGGCATTGGGCACATCGTCGGCGCGCATCGTCAGTCCCACCGGTCCGGCCGTGGCGCTGGTGTCGACCGGCAATTCCGCGATCGTGCCGCTTGACAGATCGTCGGCGACGACCCCGCGCGAAATGATCCACACAGCATCCGACATCCGCAGATAGGCGCGCCCGAACGG
>JAUIBM010000337.1 GCA_030428345.1 Alphaproteobacteria bacterium
TATACGCCGCTGGAGTGTCGTGGTTTCGAATCGTATCAGCCTGCCGGTCGGCCATTGCGAAGACTTCGACGATCTGTAGCACCTCGATCACCTGATTGGCCTTCGCAGGCGCGCATCGGCCGTTGCCGAAGGAGCCAATATCGCCAGAGGAAAATTCCCGAATCTGAAAGCGTTTCGGCAAGATCCTCAGATGCGCATTCGTCATTCAGGCGCTCATACATACTGGCGTTGCACTGCATTCTTTCATATTGTTCTTCATGAAGCGGTACGCGCCGCTTTGGGGCTTCGAAACCCCTGTCCACCGGTTGGTGCCGGCCGTTACGGCGCCGCGATCCTATGGCCAAAGGCCGGGGTCCTGTGACGTATGTCCAGGCGCCTCGGTGTTAAAGGTCACAGGGCTGCGGTGGACGCAGTTTCGAAACCCCGGCTTGGGTTCACAGGATTATCGATTGCGGGGGCGTACCGCAATTCACCTGTCCTGAAGGTCGAATGACAATGCGAAACCCGTCAACAAGGAACCAGACCACCGATCTTTCAAGGCAACTCGACCCATTGATCGACCCGCTGGACGACGATCAACTCTTGACCCTTGTAATTGAGGCTATCAAAGAATATCGGCGCCTGCTGCAATACGCTGAGGATGCCCATCAGCATTGGGAGCACGCAAAATCTGCTTCCGCCGGCGAAAGCTGCCAACTGAAAGAGCTTGAGCGCGCCTATCTCAATGCCCTGAAAAACCATCAGGCCCAGATGAACCTCGTCGCATCCCTGACAGAGCGGCTCGGCTATACCCCGACCATCGATCAGGAGGGCCCTACCGCCGAGGAATGAGTCCGCGATCCAGTGCAATCCGCACCATATGAGGCCCATTGGTTGCGCCCAGCTTGGCCTGGGCGTTATCAATATGAAAGCGGACCGTTTTTTCAGAAATTCCATGCATCTGGGCGATGTCGGCTTTCGTCTTGCCCAGCGACGTCCACATGACACAGTCGAGTTCTCTGGGGGTAAGCGGATTGGAAAGCATCTGCCGCGCCGCGAAATCCGCATTGGAGACATGCATGTGGGTATAGGCGACGGCGGCCACGGCAGACTTGAGCGCAGAGATATTGTAGGGCGCATCCATGTCGGATTCGGACATGAATGTCAGCATCGCCGTTCTTCCGAACCCGGCACGCATCGGGATCGTCATGCCGGACACGACGCCGAAATCACCGATCTCGTCACGATATTTTCGTGCAACAGGTTCAGTCAGGTCCATTCGCGCCAGCGACCACCAGAACGGCGTCGACGCCTTGCGGGCGTGTCTTACCACCGGATCGACGATCGACAGATGCGCGTCGAGATAATAGTTCTCCCACGCCTGCGGCAGATCGGTCAGCGTACGAGCGCCATCGCTGCTTACCCCGACATAGGCAAAACGTTGCAATCCCGCAGCGACCGTGAATTTGTGCAGAGCCGCCCGTACGGCCCGTTCGTCACGAGTAAGCTCCAGCGCTTCGAGCAAGCCGGAGATCTGGTCCGACAAATGGTTTGTTCGCCTTGCGGGTTGCATTTCGTCCTCCTCATGACGTAGCTTTGCCGCGATTGTCGAAATCTTACTGGGTTACCTCCTTTTCCCGGCTTTGCGGCGCTTCTAAGCGGTGAAATTCTTTAGGCATTTTGGTTTTGAAACTTCTGGAACTCAATCTGCATCCGCGACAAATCGACTGTTCCAGGTCACATCGGCGTTACCGCGCTGTCAGCCAGCAGCAACCAGGGATCGGAAATGACAGCACAACGTCTGTCATCTATGGCCCATCCTGCTCTTTGAGCGTGGAAAGATCGACGCGTATTCCCGCGGCGTGTGGATCGTGGTTCTGCTCCGGCGCCAGAGTCGTGCTGTCGGGTTCTGAGTCCAGAGTCGCTTCTGGCGGATCTTCCGTCGAGCTATTCTCGTCGCCAGAAAGCGGGCCGGGATCTGCCTGGCCAAATACATAGGCTCCCTGGAACATTCCCGTACGCCAGGCGGCGATGGCTTCGCGAAACACGCCCTGACCGTCTTCGCCCCGCGCATGGGCCACAATTCGATACACCTTTCCAAACAGCGCCGAACCCATACGGATGTTTTCGCAGGCATCGACCAGGCCGGTCGAGATTTTCGTGGCATCTGAAACGCCGTAGCCTGCCGGATACTGAGTGACGCCGACCCGCACGGTCGCCTGGCCGATGAAACGCTGAATCAGCCTCACTGCATCATCCGCATTTCGCGGCGGTTCTGGCAGGATAACCCTGTCGCCGGCCGTGATGGTTACGGAAAGGGGATTGTCAGATCCCGCCTCGACAATGAAGCGCTCGACAATTGCGATCTCTATTTGAGGATCGGCACATTGATGGATCAGCGCGGCGTCGATCATGGCGAACCTTTCTTTCAGGTGTTGAATGAAACAATAAGCGGAAGCGAAAACAATCGCGCCCAGGCGGCCGCACTTGCCCGCTGAATGGCGACGATGTTGGTATTCCCGGTCCACCAGCCATTGCCCGTCGCGACAATGACGTCCGGGTCGTGCAAAGTGGATTGCAGGACAGGCCAGATCAGGAGTTGCTCGTAGCAGATCAGCGGCGCGATCCTTTGACCATCGATTTCGACAACCGGGTTGTCGAAGAAATGCGCTCGCGCGCCTGCCGGCTCATCGATAAGTCTACGCCATGGCTGCCACATCGACACCGGCACCGGCATCCGCTCCCGGTAGAGGATGCGGGATCCCTCGCCGGACACTTCGACCATGACATTGTCGTAACCCCCAGCATCGACGATGATCGCGCCGGCGATGACGGTCAGGTCTGTACCTTCGAGCGCTCTGCTCCAAAGACGGGACGTCGTCGGTGTCCAGATGCCTGCCGCGCTCTCCGGCAACACGACAACCTGCGCACCATCGCCCGCCGCTTCGGTGACAAGGCCGATGGTTTCGAACTGCTGGGCATAATCGGCATAGTGTCCATTCTCGCCGCGAAAATGCGTGTCGATACCGATCCAGCCTTCAGCGGTGTCGGGAGGCGCCCACGTTGCTGCTGACCACAGACATAACCCGGCCATGGCGAGTGTCGCGATCGGCCAGAATCTCGTGGTCATTGCCAGAAGGCCGATCATTGCGACCACCAGACCCGGCCATCCCCATCCGGAAAACACCATGCCGGCGCCCGTGATCGGATGCGCCCAACCCACGATACCGAAGGGCGGTACGCTCATCAGCACCGCTGCGATGCCATAGCGCAGCACGCGGTCCCGCCCCGACCGCTTGGTCCAGAGCGCTGTGTGAACGAGCACAAAGCCGGCTGACGCTGCAACCCAGAGCGCAAACCCCGCTGCGATACCGCCGCCATAAAAGTTGGCGACCCCTCGCGGAAGCCCATGTGAGGCGGCGAGAAAGTATCCGGCCGCGACCAAAGCCGCGATTGCTCGTGTTGGCGCCACCGCCCAAAGGGCCGGAAACAGCATGGCGACCGGAAGAAGGAAGGGATTGCCGCTCCAGCCAATAGTGCCAATTGCAACCGCAACGATGGTGAGGATTGCTGATTCTACGATCTCAGGGGGCGGCGACCGTAAGGACCGGGCGCGCGAGGCCGAGGAGCCCGGATGCCGGGATCGGCCCGAAATATCTGGAGTCATAAGAACCTGCAAAGCTGGAATGAAGAAAGAGATGACCGAAGGGCACAAGGCCGCCGGTGTAGGAAGGAAGCGCTCTGCCCTGCGCATCGGCAGCGCGAACATCGGAATGCGGCAGCACCCGACGGTCGATCATGACGACGTCGTCTATCTCGACATGCTGACCTGGCAGCGCCACCACCGTCTTGATGAGCGGGCTCAACCAGCCCGGGCAAAGGCCGCGCCGGACGTAACCGCGCTCGAGACCAAGCGTGAAGGCGGCCGTTTCAGGCGGACAGATGAAGACCAGATCGCCGACAATCAGCGACCGGTCGAGCGCTTCGATCCGCCACAGTCCGATTGGATAGCTGGGCGTCAGATTGAAACGAAAACCAGAACCATAGATCGCGGCGAGCATCAGTGCCGGGAGGGCAATGATCGAGCCAACGATAGCGGCGCGGCGGCGGCGTATCGTCATTTCAGCACCTGCGACTGGCGCTGCGTCTGGCGAAGCGCCTCGGCCTCCTTGAGCGCCTGGGTGGTTCGTTCATGGGCCGCAAGCTGCTGTCCGGCTCGCATCATTGGCCAGGCCGAGGCAAGCTTCTGGCGCTCGCCCGGCGACATGCCGAAGACCTGCCTTTCGAAGGCCGGTCCTGTTGCCGCGCTCGCAGCATTGGAGAGCAGGCTGCGTTCGCCGAACCGCTCGGACACCGCCTTGTTGAAC
>JAUIBM010000338.1 GCA_030428345.1 Alphaproteobacteria bacterium
CCGACAACGGCGCTCGACGTCACGATCCAGGCGCAGGTCATCGACCTGATGCTCGGTCTTGTCGAAGAATTCGGCATGGGCATCATCTTCATCACCCACGACCTTGGCGTGATCGCCCAGACGGCCGACACCGTGGCCGTGATGTATCTCGGCCGGCTGGTGGAAAAGGGTCCGGTGCGCGAGGTGCTGCGCTCGCCCGCCCACCCCTATACGCGCGGGCTGCTTAACGCCCTGCCACGGCTGGATGATCTCGATTCGCCCCTGACGCCGGTGCCGGGCGACATCCCCTCGCCGCTCGAGCGCCCGCCTGGATGCGTTTTCAACACCCGGTGCCCTTCCGTGGTCGGCAATGTCTGCACCACCCGCATCCCCTCATTTACCGATGTGTCGCCCGACCACCGCGCCGCCTGCGTGCTGCTGGAAAAGACGGAAGCGCCCGCATGAGCAAACCGCTGATCACCGCCAACAATCTCTCGGTTCACTTCAAGCTGCGCGGCGGCCTGTTCGGGCCAACTCCTGTCCTGCGCGCGGTGGACGATGTCAGCATCGAACTCAATCAGGGCAGCTTCTTCGGCCTTGTGGGCGAATCGGGCTCGGGCAAGACGACGCTCGGACGCGCGCTTCTGAAGGCCGCGCCGATCACCGGCGGCGAAGCCACCTATGTCGACAGCGAGGTCGCCTACGACCTGCGCACCCTGAAGGGCGCCGCGCTGAAGGATTACCGCAAGCGCGCGCAGCTGATCTTCCAGGACCCCTATGCCGCGCTGTCGCCGCGCATGACGGTGCGCGACATCATCGCCGAACCGCTGGAAGTGATGGGCCTGACGAAGAGCAGGGCCGAAACCAATGAGCGCGTTCGCGAGATGGCCGCCAAGTGCCGGCTCAATCTTGAGCATCTGCGGCGGTTCCCGCACGCATTTTCCGGCGGCCAACGCCAACGCATCTCCATCGCCCGGGCGCTGGTCTGCGGACCGCGCTTCATCGTCGCCGACGAAAGCGTGGCCGCGCTCGACGTCTCGATCCAGGCGGACGTGCTGAATCTGCTCAAGTCGATCCAGCACGAATTCGGCATCACCTTCCTGTTCATCAGCCACGACCTTTCCGTCGTCGCCCATGTCTGCGACCAGGTGGCGGTGATGTATCTGGGCGGGCTGGTGGAAACGGCCCCTACCCGAAAGCTGTTTGCGCGGCCGCGCCATCCCTATACCAGCGCGCTGCTCTCCTCGATCCCCTCGCTCGACCCCGACCAGCGCGGCAAGGGACAGAAGCTGGAGGGCGAGATTCCCTCCCCCACCAACCCGCCTTCCGGCTGCAAGTTTCACACCCGCTGCCCCTTCGTGCAGGAGCGATGCCGCAAGGAAGTGCCGGCCCTGCGGGAGATCGAGCCCGGGCACAAGGCGGCGTGCCACTTCGTGGAGGAGTTCGACTTCAGCCGTGTCGAAATCCCCATAGCCACCGCCGAGACCGCCTGACCCCATCCCTCCATTGCATAGACCCCTCATGTCCCAGGGCAACATCCTATTCATCACCATCGACCAGATCAGAGCCGATGTACTGTCCGGCGCGCTGGCCGCGCATGTTCCAACGCCCAATCTCGACCGCCTCGCCGGCGAGGGTGTCGTCTTCGACAATCATTTCACGGTGACGCTTCCCTGCGGGCCTGCCCGCGCAAGCCTGTTGACCGGGCTCTATGCGATGAACCATCGCTCGATCCGCAACGGCACGCCGCTCGCCCGCCATCATGCGACTCTCGCCACAGAGGCGCGCAAGGCGGGCTACGAGCCGCTGCTGTTCGGCTATAGCGACACGACGCCGGATCCGACCGCATTCGACCCGGCGGATCCCGAACTGCTTTCCTATGAGGGCGTGGCTCGCGGCTTCCGCGAACTGACCGAGATGCGACTGGAAAGCGGCCTGGAATGGCCGGCATACCTGCTGGGCAAGGGCTATGAGGTCGAACCGCCGAAGGAGGGCGAGTTTCCCTCGCTCTATCGCCCCGTGCCGGCCCAGGGCGGCAACCGCCCGGCCATTGCCGATCCGGCGATGTACCGCGCCGAGGACAGCGACACGGCCTATCTGACCAACCGGGTGATCGAGCAGCTTTCGGTGCGCACGCGGCGACCCTGGTTCGCGCATGTGACCTTTATCCGTCCGCACCCGCCTCTGGTGGCTCCCGCACCCTGGAACAGGCTGGTCGACCCGGCCGCGCTTCCCTTGCGCGATCTCACCGCCCCGGCGCATCCCTTCCTCAACGCCTGGTTTTCCGAACCCTCCCAGAGAGGGCTCTATTGGGGGTTCGACGGCGATTGCATTGGAATGAGCGAGGCCGACGCGGCGGCAGCCCGCGCCGTCTATCTGGGCCTCGTAGGCGAGGTCGACCACCATATCGGCCGGATTCTCGACTGGCTGGAGGCGAGCGGGCAGCGCGACAACACGCTGGTTGTCGTGACCGGCGACCATGGCGAAATGCTCGGCGACAAGCGCATGTGGGGCAAGGAGAGCGTGTTCGAGCAGGCCTGGCGCGTGCCGCTGATCATCCGCGATCCGCGATTCCCGATGAAGGCCGGCCGCCGCATCGCCGCGCTGACCGAATCCGTCGACCTTGCGCCGACGCTTCTGGAGTTCATCGGCCGCGAGGCGCCGCCCCCGTTCGACGGGGAGTTGCTCACGCCGTTTCTTGCCGGCGGCGCGCCGGTCTGGCGCGACGCGGCCTTCCTGGAGATCGATCTTTCCTCGCCTTTGCGCCCGACCCGGTATCAGCGCGCATGGGATCTGCCGGAAAATCGCTGCAATGCCGCGATCCTGCGCGAGGACCGCTGGAAATACGTGCATTTCAACGGCGGCGTGGAGCCGATGCTCTTCGATCTGGCGGAAGACCCACAGGAGACGGCCAATCTGGCGAAGGACCCGAGGCATGCCGGCGAAATCTCGCGCATGCGCGCCAAGATGCTGGACCGGCGCATGGAACGCGCCGATCGCCGCCTGGCCGGGCTCTCCGTCGGGGTCTGATCAGAAGCAGGCCTCGAAAAGCGCCAGCGTGTTTTCCCGGGTCATTTCGACCGGGTTGCCGCCCGTGCTCGGATCGGCCAGCGCCATCTCCGTGAGCTGTTCGAGATTCTCCTTCGGCACGCCCAGGGCCGTCAGATTGGCGGGGATGCCGAGATCGGCGATCATGCCGCGCACGAATTCGACGAACCCGTCAAACCCACCCGCAATGCCGAGATAAGCGGCCGCGCGCTCGATCTTTTCCTCGATCGCCGGCCGGTTGAACGCCAGCACCGGCAACATGACCACCGCGTTCGTGGTGCCGTGATGGGTGTGATAATGCGCGCCGATGGGGTGGGACAGCGAGTGGATGGCGCCGAGCCCCTTCTGGAACGCCACGGCCCCCATGGCGGCGGCGGCCATCATGTTCGCCCGCGCCTCGATATTCGCGCCGTCGTTATAGGCGGTCGGCAGGTTCTCCTTCACCAGCCGCATGCCCTCCAGCGCGATTCCGGCGCTCATCGGGTGGAAGAAGGGCGAGCAATAGGCTTCCAGGCAATGCGCGAAAGCGTCCATGCCGGTGCCGGCCGTGATCGAGCGGGGCATGGAAACCGTCAGTTCCGGATCGCAGATCGTGACTGCCGGCAGTATCTTCGGATGGAAGATGATCTTCTTGACCTGCGTGGCGCTGTTGGTGATCACGCCTGCGCGGCCCACTTCGGAGCCGGTGCCAGCCGTGGTAGGCACCGCAATGATCGGGGCGATCTTCGACGCGTCTGCGCGCGTCCACCAATCGCCGATGTCCTCCAGATCCCAGACCGAGACGGTCTGGTCCGCCATCAGCGCGATCAGCTTGCCGAGATCGAGGCCCGACCCGCCGCCGAAGGCGATGACGCCGTCATGGCCGCCGGCGTGAAAGGCGGCGATTCCGGCTGCCAGATTGGCTTCATTCGGATTGGGATCGACCTCGCAGAAGACCGCCTCTCCAAGGCCGTTCGCCGAAAGGATCGAGACCGCCGTGCGGGTCACGGGAAGATTGGCAAGGCCCCGATCGGTCACCAGCAGCGGCTTCGTGATGCCCGCGGCGGCGCAGGCCTCCGCCAGTTCGCTTATGCGCCCTGCGCCGAAGCGGATTGCGGTGGGATAGGACCAGTTTGCCCTGGGGCTGGCGGCTTGCGAGCTCATGCCTTGCGCTTTCTCAGATGATAGGATTTGGGACGGGTCAGGTTGTGGAAGCCGATTTCGGAGAGCGCCCCTCCCCGGCCGGTATTCTTGCAGCCGGTCCAGCACAGCGCCGGGTCGAGATAGTCGGCGCGGTTCATGAACACCGTACCGGTTTCCAGCCGCGCGCCGATCC
>JAUIBM010000339.1 GCA_030428345.1 Alphaproteobacteria bacterium
CCCTTCACGAGCGGAATCCTGATCGGGATTGGCGAAACGAGAGCCGAGCGTATCGAAGCGCTGCTCGAACTGCGTTCCCTGCATGAGGAACACGGCCACATCCAGGAAATCATCATCCAGAATTTTCGGGCCAAACACGGCACCAAGATGGCCACTGCTCCGGAACCTTCGCTGAACGATCAGCTATGGACCATCGCGGTGACGCGGCTCATCTTCGGTCCCGGCATGTCGATACAATCGCCCCCGAACCTGCGCCCGGGCGATCTCGCGGCAATCATTGGCGCAGGGATCAACGATTGGGGCGGCGTCTCGCCGGTGACAGCCGACCACGTCAACCCGGAAGCGCCCTGGCCTGAACTCGACAGGCTTGCCGCCGAAACCGCCAATGCCGGCAAGACGCTGGTCCCCCGGTTGGCGATCTATCCCTCCTTTTCGCTGGCCGGCGGAAAATGGCTGGCGCCGGCGCCATTGCGCGCAACCTTGAAGCGACAGGATGCTTCCGGCTTCGCACATGAGAGCAGATGGCGCGTAGGCAGGGACGATCACTCGCACAGTTTCCCCACTCCACATCATGTGTCCTCAACGAACCGGGCCGTTTCAACCGCAATCGAGGATGCGTGTGCCGGGCGCCGGCTCGAACAGGCGCAGATCGTGACCCTGTTCGAAGCGCGCGGTCCGGCAGCGCGCGCGGTCATCGATTCCGCCGACGCATTGCGTCGCGATACGGTGGGTGACGATGTCGCCTATGTGGTGACGCGCAACATCAACTACACCAATGTCTGCTCATATGGCTGCGGTTTCTGTGCCTTCTCCAAGGGAAAGACGACCGAGCATCTGCGCGGGCGCCCCTATGATCTGGAAGCCTCGGAGATTGCGAGGCGGGTGACGGAAGCGTGGGAGCGTGGCGGCGTGGAAGTCTGCATGCAGGGGGGCATTCATCCGGACTATACGGGAGAAACCTATCTGGAGATCTGCCGCATTGCCAAGCGGGCAGGACCGCAGATTCATGTCCACGCCTTCTCACCTCTTGAGATCAGCCACGGCGCCGCCACGCTGAACATCGGAGTCGAGGTGTTCTTGGAACGGCTGAAGGATGCGGGGCTTGGAAGTCTGCCCGGCACAGCGGCCGAGATCCTCGATGATGAAGTCCGCGAGGCGTTGTGCGCCCGGAAATTGACCTCGCAGCAATGGCTGGACATCGTCGAGACGGCGCATCGCACGGGGTTGCGTACCACCGCGACGATCATGTTCGGCCATGTCGAACGCTACGAGCATTGGGCGCGCCATATTCTGCGTATCCGCGATCTTCAGGAGCGCACTGGCGGCTTCACTGAATTCGTACCCCTGCCGTTCGTTCATATGGAGGCGCCAATCTATCTCCACGGAAATGCGCGCCAAGGTCCGAGCTATCGCGAGGCGGTCGCCATGCATGCGGTTTCGCGTCTCGCCCTTAACCCGGTTCTGCCCAACATCCAGGTAAGCTGGGTAAAGATGGGCCGAGAGGGCATCCTGGCCGCGCTCGCTGCCGGTGCGAACGATCTCGGCGGCGTCCTGATGGACGAATCGATCAGTCGCGCTGCAGGCACCGTGCATGGTCAGGAGTATGCTCCGCAGATGATGGAAGACGTTATCCGCGAAGCCGGACGCACGCCGCGTCAGCGCACGACCCTCTACGGAACCCCTCCGGTAGTGCAGCAGCGTCGCTCGTTCCAGGCCCCTCCCCTTGCCGCCAAGGCTCAGTCGCCGGCCGGCAAACGGGCGCGTCTGGGCAGCCGGCACGCCAGCGAGGCGGCAAAGATCATCTGAAGCCGACTCGTCAATTCACAACAGGCTCATCGCGGCATGCCAATCCTTCACCTTCGCCTCGGTCGGTCCCTCCGATTTGCCGCCACGAGCAATAATGCCGGACATGCCTTCGACCACCTGGTGCTTCCTGGTGTTGATCTGGTTCGGGCGCACCTGATGCCTCGCGGCAATTTCCCGGATCGTCTTGTCGCCAAGCGGCCCCTCAAGCGCCACCCTCGCCTTGAATTGATCTGCAAGCGTCCGGCGTTTCGCCATCTCGTATCCCTCCAAGAAGTTTGGGATACGCCTTAGTTCGCTGTCCGACTTTCTGGGACCACTTCATACAACGAAACAGTGGAGCCTGGCGGCTGGCAATGGTAGCCGGCTTCCGGTCCGAAAAGGTCGCGAGGGATGGCCTTCGAGACCTGCCCCACTGGCGCTTTCCCAGTTCGGGATTTCTGTCTCAACTTCGCGCCTTGGAAAGGCTGCGATAGACCAGAAATCCGCCATTCCCGGTCAAGCCATCCTGGCCCCGACGGCGCTGACGCCGGAGACGATCTATCTTCCGCCGGCGACCTTCACGATCGCGCCGGTGGTGAAGGATGCGCCTTGCGAGCACAGGAACATGACCACGGTCGCGACTTCATGCGGTTGCGCCATGCGCTTGAGGGAAGTCGATTCCACATAGATCTTCTGCTGCTCGGGCGTCGATATGCCCGTATCGATCGGACCGGGCGCGACCGCATTCACGCGGATTCCGTCAAGGCCGAGCTCGCGGGAAAGACCGATCGTCATCGCATTGATGCCGCCCTTTGAAGCAGCATACCACACGCAGCCCGGGCTGCCGGATTCATAGGCGGTCGAGGAGAGCAACACGATCGATCCGCCATCCCCACCATGCTTCGTGGACATGCGCTTGATCGCTTCGCGGCAATAGGTCAGCGCAGCCACCGTATTGACCATCAGCACTTCGGTGAAGTTTTCGGTACTCGACGCATCCAGACGCGAGGGAGCGCCTGTTATCCCGGCATTGTAGACGAGCGCATCCAGCCTGCCGAAACGCTTGTCGAGTTCCTCGAACGCCCGAATGGTGTCGCCGTCAACGGCGGAGTCCGCGCGGATCGCGAGCGCCGCCCGCCCCCTTGCCTCGATCTCCGCCTTGACTTGTTGCGCGGCGGCCTCGGCGTTCTTGTAGGTGAAGGCAACGTCATAGCCCAAATCGGCTGCGTGCCTGCACACCGCGGCGCCGATCCCGCGACTTCCTCCGGTTACCAGAATGACGTTATTGGACATTTGGATGATCCTGATGTTTGTAACTGCTCAGCGGATTTTTCCCGCCAGCGCGGGACTTGCGTCCATGAAGGGTTGGGAGCGCAAGGCCGGCCAATCGCTGACGGTCCGATGCCATTGGGCCAGCCGTTCCCTGCGAGCGCGCCAGTCAATGTCGTGGAAACGGAAATCGAGATAGTCCAGCACCACTGCGACAGACAGGGTGCCCAGGGTTCGCCCCTCCGCCTCCAGTTCGCCAATGCCGGCCTCGAAGTGGTCGAGGACCGCGTCGATCTTTGATGCGGTGGCGTCGATCAACTCGGGCCAGATCCGGTCCTTCGGCTTGCCGAGCTCGACCAGCCGCAGGATCAGGATGTCGATCAGACCCGTGGCGACCGCGTGGGTATTCATGACCCTTAGCAAAGCGTCCCGATCGGCCGGCCAGAGGTCGTGTCGGCCGGCCTCCGTCGCCAGATACACGCCAATCACCAGGGAATCCCTGAAGACCTGGCCATCATCGGTTACCAGCGTGGGCACGCGCCCCAGCGGGTTAAGCGCGGTCACGGAGGGCGAAAAGCCGGCCATGTGAACCGAATGCAGCTCCAGCTCCATCCGGTCGATGAGACCGGTCTCGGCCGCGAACACGCGAACCTTTCTCACGTAAGGCGAGCGGGTGGTGCCGAGAAGCCTCATCAGAAATAGTCCCAAAGATTTATCTTCTCGGCTTCCTCTTTCGATCCATTGAACACCAGGCAACCGCTGTTGATGATCATGACCTGGTCCGCGATCTTCATCGCCGAAACGATCTTGTGCTCGATCAGGATCGCCGGAATGCTGAAATCCTTGCAGATCTCGGAAATCTTGGCGAACAAATCCTCAACCAGATCGGGCTGGAGGCCTACCGACGGCTCTTCGAGCAACAGGCATTTCGGCGTCCCCAGCAGGGCGATGCCCAACGCAAGCATCTGTTGCTGGCCGCCGCTCAATTCTCCCGCAATCGCGCTGCGCCTTTCGGAGAGCACCGGCAGCAGGTCGTAGACATCGGAGGCGGATATGGACTGGTTGCCCATCGCACGATTGGCGGCATCCACAACCTCGATATTTTCCCGCACGCTGAGATCAGGGAAGACCCCCCTGCCCTCGGGCAGGAGCTTTACGCCGCGCTCGAGACGCTGGTCGACGGACATTTTCTCGATGCGCTCGCCATTGAGGGTGATCTCGCCCTCGATCGTCTCGATGAGACCGAGGACCGCCTTGAGCGTCGTTGATTTGCCAGCAC
>JAUIBM010000340.1 GCA_030428345.1 Alphaproteobacteria bacterium
CGTCCGCCGGTGCGTCGGCGGCGTCCCCGGAGTCCACGTCGTCGACGGTCGGCCCCGGATCCGCATGCGCAGGCTCCTCCGATTTGCCCTGCTCGGGGGATCTCGAGTCGCGTGACGTGGGATCCGGCGATTCGCTCATACCGGTGGCACCCCGTGCCGACGGCCGGAGAAGTGGCGGTCCTTGTGTGCGGCGTACTCGAGTCGGGTGATGATGTCATGCGTCAGTCCGTCGGCAAATCCGCCGCGCGCGGCGCTTGCGCCGGACTGCTCAAGAAACGGCATCACCGCGAGCGAGGCCCGACGCGGCGAGACGTTATCACCCGTCTGCCCCGCCGTTTCGCCGCCGGCGATCGCGGAAGGCGCCGCAGGGAAGATGTCTGCAGTGGGCGTCTTGCTCGACTGTGCGCTGGCCACGGCGGCAGGGCGCTGGCGCATCTCGCGCCACGCGTTCCTTACGGGAGCGAAGTCCAGATCCGCGGCGGCAAAGGCACGGGCTGCTGCGGCAAGGTGTTCCTCGCAGTCGTGAATCCGCCCGCGCCGGGCCATTGCCAGAAGAAGTCCGGCATGCGCACGTTCGTCGAAGGGCGCCAGTTCAACCCATTTTTCCAGATAGGGGAACGCCGCGTCGCTTGCTTCGGGCAGGCGTTCAACGAGCTGAGAGAGTAGGGTGATGCAGCAGGCCGATGCCCATCGCCGCTGGGAAATCAGCCAGTTCTCGAACGGCGTGATACGGTCGATGGAGAGGCCTTCGAGGAAGTCGCCGGCGAAAAGCGTGCAGAGCGATTGAAGGCGCTGGACGGTCAGGGTATCGAGGCCGTCGGCGAAGGCTGTCGCCACCTGTGCAGCGTCGACATCGCACCCTTCCAGATCCAGCGAAACAAGGTCGCCGGCGGTGACGACCCTGCGCCGATGCGGTTCGTCGAGAAGGTTGCGCAGCTTGCTCAGGCACCATCGCAACTCGCCGCGCGGATCATTGGGGATGTCCCAGAGCAGTTCGCACAGGCGCGAGCGGCCGACTGGATGCCGCGCCATCGCAAGGTAGCCCAGCAGTCCCCTTGCCTTGCGCGAGGCAGGCCGTTGAAGCCGAACGCCTTCGCGCTCGACCGACAAGGGGCCAATCATGCGTATGCGAACGCCATTGTCGGTGTGTGCGCGGGCCGTCACTTCGGTTTCCACGTGTTTTTCCACGCCGGTTCCCACGCTGAAACATTGGCAAATATCCTAGCATCAATTTGAAAATGCCGCACCCGTCATTCCGGAGGAGCGCAGTCCAACCACTTGAAGGCATTGTGGTAGTCGAATTGCAGCCATGGATTGTCGGCGAAGGAAAGTGAACGTGTAGTGCGGTTTGGCCATCGCGACGCTGGCGCCTGCGGCGGTTTGAAGAATTCCTTCCGGCGGCTCATGGTGCGTGTGCCGCGCGTGGTGCAGTGCGCAGTTGCACGGCGCAGGAGACGAGACATCGTCACGTCAGGGCGCCGGTTGAAGCCGGAACGTCGAAGGATATCGAGGAGACCGAAGATGCAGAACGAAAAACCCAGCAGAACCACCAAAGGGCGCGGACGCCTTTTCGACAGCGTGCTTGAGACGATCGGCGACACGCCGGCCATCCGGATCAACAATCTGGGCGTCGATCACGCGACGATCTATGTGAAGGCCGAGTTCTTCAACCCGGCTGCGTCGGTCAAGGACCGACTGGCGATTGGAATCATCGAGCACGCCGAGCGAACCGGCGCCCTGAAGCCGGGTCAGACGGTGGTCGAGGCGACCAGCGGCAATACCGGCATCGGGCTCGCCATGGTCTGCGCACAGAAGGGCTATCCGCTCGTCGTGACGATGGCCGACAGCTTTTCCATCGAGCGCCGCAAGCTGATGCGCATGCTGGGGGCCAAGGTCGTGCTGACGCCGCGCGCCGAAAAGGGCTTCGGAATGGTGCGCAAGGCTGTCGAACTGGCCGAGGCGAATGGCTGGTTCCTGGCGCACCAGTTCGAGTCGGAGGCGAATGCCGCCATTCATGAAGCGACGACAGGACGCGAGATCATCAACGACTTCGCCGGCTCGCGACTCGACTATTTCGTATCGGGTTATGGAACAGGCGGCACGGTCACCGGCGTCGCGCGGGTTTTGCGCCGCGAGCGCCCCGCGACACGCATTATCCTCAGCGAGCCCGCCAACGCGCAATTGATCGCCAGCGGCCATGCCCAGCAGCGCGAGGAAGACGGCGCGCCGGCTGTCAGCCATCCGGCTTTCGAACCGCATCCGATCCAGGGCTGGACGCCGGACTTCATTCCGCTGGTCCTGCAGGAGGCGATCGACAAGCACCTCTATGACGAACTGGCGCCGATCGCCGGACCCGAAGGCATCAAATGGGCGAAGGCGCTTGCCAGCAAGGAAGGCATCTTCACCGGCGTTTCCGGCGGGTCGACCTTTGCCGTCGCGCGCCAGGTGGCCGAGCGAGCGCCAGCCGGCTCGGTGATCCTGTGCATGCTGCCCGATACAGGCGAGCGCTACATGACGACACCGCTGTTCGACGGGATCGAGGCGGAGATGGATGAAGCGGAAATCGCCCTGTCGCGGTCGACGCCCGGATATCAGTTCCCGGAATAAGACCGCCCCACGAACGAGGATGACGAGATGGACGCGCTGAACCAAAGCCCGACGGCTTTCAAAGAGGAAACCCTCGACCCGGCCGACTGGTCGCAGGTTCAGGCGCTGTCCCGTCGCATCGTCGACGACGCCATCGACTATTTGCGCGACGTGCGCGAACGCCCCGTCTGGCAGGAGATGCCGAGTGAGGTGAGGCAGGCGTTCGACGATGCATTGCCGCAGGCGCCGAGCGCTCTGGAAGATGTCTACCGGGAAGTGACCGAGAAGGTCATGCCCTATCCGATGGGCAATATTCACCCGAGATTCTGGTCCTGGTACATGGGCGCCAGCAATTTCACCGGTGCGTTGGGGGATTTCCTTGCGGCAATCCAGGGATCCAATCTTGGGGGCGGCAACCACGCCGCCGCCGCGATGGACCAGCAGGTCGTGGACTGGTGCAAGCAGATGGTCGGCCTGCCAAGATCTGCAAGCGGCACGCTGGTCAGCGGCGGCTCCATGGCGAACATCATCGGGCTCACAGTGGCGCGAAACACCATGGCGGGTGTCGACGTGCGCGAGCACGGCGTTGCGGCGATGGAAAAGCCCCTGCGATACTACGCTTCTGACCAGGTGCATTCCTGCCACCGCAAGGCATTGGAATCGCTCGGGCTCGGCAATCGCGCATTGAGACGCGTCGCCACGGATCAAGCTTTCCGGATCGACATTGCAGCCCTTCGCTCCGCCATCGCCGAGGATCGTGCGGCCGGCTTCGCGCCCGCCTGCATCATCGGGACAGCGGGAACGGTCAATACCGGGGCTATCGACGATCTGAACGCCCTTGCCGATCTTGCGAAGGAAGAGGGAATACGCTTCCACGTCGACGGGTGCATTGGCGCACTCATCGCCATTGCGCCGGAAAACAAGGCGCTGGTAAGCGGGATCGAACGGGCCGATTCCATCGCTCTGGACCCGCACAAATGGCTGCATGCGCCATTCGAGGTCGGATGCGCGCTGGTTCGCGACGCCGCCGAGCACAGGGGCGCATTCGCAATGTCGCAGGAATATCTGGAAATGACCTCGCGCGGCCTGGCCTCCGCCAATTGGCTGCATGAATACGGCCTGCAGACCTCCCGCGGATTCAGGGCGCTGAAAGTCTGGATGGCGCTGAAGGAACACGGCGTCGAGAAATTCGGGCGGCTGATCGACCAGAACCTCGCGCAGGCGGCCTATCTGACGTGGCTGATCGAGGCCGACCCCGCACTCGAACTCGCCGCGCCGACATCGATCAACATCGTGTGCTTTCGTTTTCTGCGGGACGGGCTTTCCCAGGAGTCGCTGAGGGAGCTCAATACGGAGATCATGCTTCGCCTGCAGGAGGAGGGTATCGCTTCGCTCTCCGATACCACCGTGCGCGGCAGGCATTGCCTGAGGGTCGCGATCAACAATCATCGCACTCGGCGCGAGGATCTCGACCTTCTGGTCCGGGAGACGATCCGCCTCGGCAACACCATCGTAACGCAGACCGGCGCAGGGCCGCACTGACGCTTTGAAGACTGGACGTCAAAGGGAGGAAATGATGAACCACCCCGCCGCAATCGAGCAGCCGCCCGCCTATCGCTGGGTGATCGTTGGCGTGGCGGCGGCAATGCTCGCCGTCTCCATGGGCCTTCTGGTCAACGGGCTTTCGATCTTTTTCATTCCCCTGGAACAGGAGTTCGGCTGGTCGCGCGGCTCTATCGCGTTG
>JAUIBM010000341.1 GCA_030428345.1 Alphaproteobacteria bacterium
CTGCCGAGGCTGAAGATCAGCGCCAGGGCCACGGTCATCGGTGCCCAGCGCCGGACGCGCCGGCGCACGCGCGCGCTGTCGACGCGCAAGGCGAGCTGTCCGCCCACCCACAACGAGGCGGACATCCACGACGCGGTGAGCGCCAGCCTCCCGGGCTACGCCGGGATCCCGCGGGCCGAGTTCGACCGCAAGGCGCTGCGCAACCAGGTGATCTCGGCCGGAAGCTGACGCCTGAAATACCGCTCAGCGGTCCTGGGCCCTGAGGCCGTTGAGCACCATCTCGGAGAAATCGCGGGCCACACTGGCGGCCGGGCCGTTCTCCGGCTTGAACCACTCGACGGACCAGCTCATGGCCCCCAGGATGAACATGCGGATGGCCGACATGTTGACGTCGTCGCGCAGCGAACCGTCGGCGACGGCGTCGCGCAACAGCTTGCGCCAGATCTGGCCGTATTCGGCCTCGCTGGCGTCGTAGCGGACCTGGATGTTGCGGGGAACCTGGCCGCTGAGCTTGGTGTTCGCGCGCGCGTAATCGCTGCGTTCGATCAGGCACAGCAGGTGGGTCTCGATCGCGGTGCGCAGCCGCGTGATGCTGTCGGTTTGGGGGGGCAGGTTCTCGAGGCGGTTTTGCACGGTGCGGAAGGTGTAGTTCACGCCCAGCGACATCACCTCGGCGGTCAATTCTTCCCTGGACGAGAAGTGATAATAGAGGCTGCCCGCCTTCATGTTGGCGACTTTCGCGATGTCGGAAAGTCGCGTCCTGGAAAACCCCTTGCGGCTGAAGACAAAGGCAGCGGCGTTCAGAATCCGCTGGCGTGTCTGCTCGGATTTCGTGCCCGGTGCGCGCAGGGACTGATCTGCTTTTTCTTCCGCGGTAGTCAGCTTCGGTTCTTCCATGTCGCAGTATTACAGTTTGGGCCACGCATCGCCGCAAAGCGCAAACGTCTTCAGACCGCGTAACCTCCGTCCACCATTACAAGCTGCCCCGTCAAGAAGGAAGCGCGCGCGGACAGCAGAAAACATACGACTTCCGCAACTTCCGCCGCCTTCCCGAAACGACGCAGTGCGATATTGGAGCGGGACTTGTCGAGGAAGGACTGGTTGAAGGAGCCGGCCGCCACCAGCGGGCCGAACATCCCGTCTTCAAGAAGTCCGACGCCGACAGCGTTCGCGCGCACGCCGAACTTGCCTTCCTCCACCGCGACGCCGCGCGCAAAAGCCTCGATCGCGGATTTCGGCGCGACGGAAAGGATATCCGTCGATGCATATCGCCCGAGAGCCGCCGTCGCCATGGCGACGAGCGCGCCTTTCGATTCCCTGAGGTGCGGGATGGCGGCATGGATCGCGTTATAGGCGGCGAAGGTGTCGGACTCGAAGGTTTGGCGAAGCAGGCTGGGTTCGAGCTTGCTCATGTGAACCATCTCGATGAACGGGCCATGTGCGGTCACAAGCGAATGGATTCCGCCATGATTCGCCGCCGCCTCGTCGATTGCGCGCCTTGCGGCGGCCTCGTCGCGCAGGTCGACCTGTATGGCCTCGGCGGATTGTCCCTGGCCCTGTAATTCCGCTGCGAGCGATTCCGCCTTTTCGCGGTTGCGATTGTAGGTGAAGACAACGATTCTGCCTTCGGCGGCAAGTTGGCGCGCGACAGCCGCGCCGATTCCCCCGCTGCCGCCGGTGATGAATGCCGTTCCAGCTTGTGCGTTCATTTGCGGACCGCCCCCGTCTGACGGTCGGAAAGAGGGGTATGTTTCATCGTGGGCGCTCCAATTTTCTAATTCTATCACGAATTTTATGACGGCAATTCACCCGCGTATGTGGAGCGAATGGCGAATAATTAGCACTTTACGTGCCGAAAACTGGCTTGTCAGTCAAATAGAATCTTATTATGATTAGAAAATGGATGGAGGTGGCTCGCCGGCTTGGCGAGGGGTAGATCGATATCCACAACGGAGGAAGACATGAACATTCGAGTGAAGACCGCTATCGCGGCTGCCTGCCTGGCGGCGCTGTCGGGCACAGCCAACGCCGAGACCGTGCTGCGCTATTCCAATTGGCTGCCGCAAGGGCATGTGATCCTGGAGAAGGCCATCAATCCGTTCATCGCGGAAGTTCAGGAAAAGAGCGGAGGCCGCATCAAGATCGAGACATTGCCGAAGGTAGTTGGCACCGTTCCCGGCCAGTACGATGTGGCGGTCGACGGTCTTGCGGACATCACCTTCATCATCATGGGATATACGCCCGGCCGTTTCCCGCTCAGCGAGGTCGTCGAACTTCCCTTCGTCGGAGATGATCCCGAGGCGACCAGCATTGCCTATTGGCGCGTCTATCACGACAAGCTGGAGAAGTATGATGAGTTCAAGGGCGTCAAACTGCTCAGCCTGTCGGTCGCCGCTCCGGCGCAAATCGCGACGAGGGACAAGCCGGTCACCAAGATCGACGACCTCAAGGGTCTGAAGATGCGCAATCCGATCGCCAGCTTCATACCGGCGGCGGAGGCGATGGGCACCGTTCCGATCAACAAGCCCATCTCCGAGGTCTATGAACTTGCCTCGAGTGGCGTCATCGATGGCGCCTTCGCGCCGATGGACTCGCAGAAGAGCTTCAAGCTGATGGATGTCCTGCCTTACATGACCCTGGTCGACGGCGGCCTCTTCAGCCCGGGTCTTGCGGTCGTCATGAACAAGGCGAGCTGGGACGCGCTCAGCGCGGAGGACCAGGCGATCATCATGGAGGCGGCCGGCGAGAAGATGGCGCGTCAGATCGGCGGCGGCTATGCGGCGAGCGACAAGGTCGCCCGCAAGGAAATGGAAGCCAAGGAAGGCGCGGTCGTTCAGGAAGCGGACGAGGCACTCATGAACGCGCTGCACGAGCGCCTGGCTTTCGTTCGCGAAGCCTGGGTAAAGAAGGCCGCAGCGGCCGGGGTTGAGAACCCAGCCGCCATTGCAGACGAACTGCAGGCCACCGTGAAGTCGCTGCAGTGACGGAATCCTCAGAAAGCAATGCGCTGCAGCCGGCTCGGGGCAAACCCCGGGCCGGCCCGCTTCTGGCCCTCGGCTGGCTGTCGGCGGCGGCGCTGTTCGTGATGATGGTGCTGATGACCCTGGATGTCATCGGCCGCGAAGTGTTCGGCCGACCGCTGACCGGCGCGCTCGAGCTGATCGAACTCACCCTGGTCATCACCGTGTTTGCCGCATTGCCGCTCGCCTCCTGGCGCGAGGAACATATCGTCGCCGACCTCTTCGATCCCCTCATGGGAAGGCGGGTCAAGTTCGCGGCGCGAGCCTTCGCGTGTCTGGTGGGGGCTGTCGTCTTCGCCGTCGCCTTGCCGCATCTTTGGACCCTGGCCAACAGGGCCATCTCCTTTGGCGACGTGACGCCCCAGCTCGGCATTCCCGTTGCATGGGCGATATTTGCGATTGTCGCGCTGTCTGCCGCCACCGCGCTGATCTTTGCGGTACGCGCGGTCTTGATCATCGTTCAGTCAATGCAAGAAGACCCTGGATCCACGCAATGACACTGGCAGCGATAGGGTTTGTCGTCGTTTTCGCGCTGATCTTCATGCGCGTTCCCGTGGCCATTGCGCTGATGGCCGTGGGGACGGCGGGCATGGCCTGGTCGCTGGGAACCAAGCTGGCGCTTGCCTCGCTCGCGCTGACCTTCAAGGAAACCACGCTCGCCTATACGCTCTCGGTCATTCCGCTTTTCATCCTCATGGGCAATATCGTCGGGCGCAGCGGTCTTGCCGAGGAACTGTACGACGCGGCGCGCGCCGTCGTCGCCCGCTTCCCCGGCGGACTTGCCTTCGCGACGGTGATCTCCTGCGGTGGGTTTGCAGCCGTTTCCGGCTCGAGCGTGGCGACGGCCGTGACCATGTCGCAGGTCGCAGTCCCGGAGATGCGCAGGCGGGGCTATGCCGATCGCCTCGCGACGGGCGCGGTCGCCGCCGGCGGAACGCTGGGCATTCTGATTCCGCCAAGCGTCATCATGGTGATCTACGGCGTCTCCACCGAAACGCATATCGGCAAGCTTTTCGCTGCCGGCCTGATCCCCGGCCTGCTGGGCATTCTGGGCTATTGCGGCGCGATCGCCTGGAGCATCTGGCGCAATCCGGATGTGGCTCCCAGGGGCGAACGCGTTCCGATGAGCGAGGCCATGCAGGCCTTCGCCAGAATATGGGCGGTCCTGCTGCTGTTCGTCGTCGTGGTTGGCGGCATCTATGGCGGCGTCTTCACGCCGACCGAAGCCGCCGGCATCGGCGCCAGTTGCAGCCTGGCGATCTCGCTCTTGCGCCGCAAGATGACCTGGCCGCTGTTCGGCCG
>JAUIBM010000342.1 GCA_030428345.1 Alphaproteobacteria bacterium
TTTCGAGAGCTATCTCAACCAGTATCCCACCGGCCGCTTCGCCCCGATCGCCCGCCTGAAGATGGCCGAGATCGAGAGCCGAAAGGCGAAGGCCGCAGCCAGGGCCGAACAGGAGAAGCTCGCCGCCGCCAGGGCGGAGGCCGAGGCAAAGGCGGAAGCCGAAGCGAAGTCGGAAGCCGAGGCGGTCAGGCAGACAAGGGTCGCCAGCCTTGAAAAGCCGGCAGCCGCTCCGTCGGAAACCCGCTCGATCGACCCCGGCGAACTGGCCCGCCAGACGCAGCAGGAGCTTGCGCGTCTGGGCTGCCTCACCGGCGGCGTTGACGGCATCTGGGGTTCCGGCAGCCAGAACGCCCTGAAGAACTATGCTGGCCGGCAGGGCATCAAACTTGCGTCTCTCGATCCCGATCCCCGGATTCTCGACCGTCTCAAGGCGACGACCGTGCGCGTCTGCCCCCTGGTGTGCGGAAGAGGCCAGGAGGAAAGGAACGGACGGTGCGAGCGGGTCAAGCGCGAGGCCAGCGTCGAACCGAAGGCCCAGCCGAAAGGCAGGTCAGGTTCGGAGAGCGACAAGGCGCAGACCAACTCGAAGAACACCGCCAATAGCGGGCGCGTCTGCATGGCCTGCTGGAACGACCGCCTGTGGGACAAGATATGCCGCCCGGCGCGCCTCGCCCATGAATTGCGGCTGGGTCCCAATTGCAAGATGCTGTGAGCCGAGGCTTTCTCCGCTTGCGCTACCGCAGCAAGGCGAGCGCGAAATCCTTCAGCGCCACCGCAACACCGGGATCCTGCTCCTGCATGGCGGAAGCCAACGCCCGATCGGCGATTTCCTGCGCCTTCTTGCGGCCGAACAGGACTGCGTAGTCCGCAACCGATTCCGAAAGCACCGCCAGGCGCTGCTTGCGCCACTCGGGGTCCACATCGCTGTCGCCCGCGACGGAAATGGCCGACAGCAGGATGCGCTCCTGTTCCTCGGCCACGGCGGCCACGGCCAGCGCGGTCGGTACGTCGCTGCTGGCGACGGCGGCCAGATGCACGCAACCCTCGGCGATATGACTGCCGATGCGAACCCGGAAATCGTACAATTCGCCCACTTCAGGCTGGAAGGTCACGAAGTTGCGCGCCGCCTGTTCCCCCGCGGCCTCGTCGCGAAGCGCGTTCTGTCCAGCCGAAGGCACGCCGGCCAGCAGATAGGCCCGCAGGATCGATCCGGCGGCGCGCTGCATGTCGTGAAGCAGGCCCAGACCCGTGGCGTCGGCCGGATCGGAGCCGGAGACCCCGTCGTCTAGCGCGCGCTTGAAGAGTTCGGAAAAGCGCGGGCTGTCGAGGCGCGGCGCATCGTCGGGAGTAGGCGAGTCGGATACGGCGCGGGCGATTTCGCGGGCCGCTTCCACCGAAGCAAGCGCGCGGCCCTGATCGACCTGAGCGATCGCCAGACCGGACCCGAGCAGCAGGCCGGCGAGGCCCGCGAACACGGTCGGCTCAAACCTAGTCAATCGCCACCCGGGCAATGATACGGTTCCTCTCCAGACTGTAGACCAACAGGCTGCTCGCCCCGTCCGGCAACCTTATCTGCAACAGCACGCGATCGGCATCAAGCGAAGCCGAAACGATCTCGGCGCGATCGGGCAAGTCTATCCGACCTTCCAGATTTTCATATGGCAGGGGTGCGGAACCGGCCTCGCGCACCGCGGCCTTCCGGCCGCTGTCATTGAACTTGTAGACAATCGCTCCCAGCACGGCCATAAGGCCAACCATCATGACGCCGATCGACACCGCCAGCAGGCGAACCATTTTGCGACGCACCTTTTCGGTCGCCGGATCGAGCGGCTTTTCGTCTTCGAGATCGTCCTTCGGGTTCATGCGCCTGCCATCCTCGCCCGGATTGGATATCGCCGGAAGGGATATCGATTGAGCCTGCTTGGTACTCTGTCTGCCACGGAAGTGGAAGAGCACGCCACCGCCTTTCGGGCGGGCCCGGGCGATGAGGGCGCGCGCCTCGATTCCTGGCTGGCGGCGCGCATGCCACCGCATGTCTCGCGCTCGCGGGTCAAGGCGCTGATCCTGGCCGGCCGCGTCTGGATCGAGGGCAAACCCTGCGTGGTTCCCAATCGCCGGCTCAAGCTGGACGAGGAAATCGTGCTCGAAATCCCCGAGCCGGAGGACGCCGAGCCCGAGCCGGAGGACATTCCCCTCGAAATCCTGTTCGAGGACGATGAACTGGTCGTCCTCAACAAGCCGGCCGGCCTGGTGGTGCATCCCGCGCCGGGCAATTGGAGCGGCACGCTGGTCAACGCGCTGATCCACCATTGCGGCGACAGCCTGCGCGGCATCGGCGGCGTGCGTCGGCCGGGCATCGTCCACCGTCTCGACAAGGACACTTCCGGCGTCATGGTTGTCGCCAAGACGGAGCTGGCGCACGCCTCGCTCGCCGCGCAGTTCGCCGAGCATGGTCGCAACGGCCCGCTGGAACGCGCCTATCTGGCGATGGTGTGGGGCGCCCCCGAACGCATGCGCACCACGGTCGACGCGCCGCTGGGCCGCTCCTCGAGCAACCGCGCCAAGCGCGCGGTGGTGCGCGCCGAGGCGCATGACGCGCGCGAGGCGATCACCCATGTCGAGGTCGTCGAGCGGTACGGCCTGCGGGACGACGCCACCTCGGACGCCAGCCTGCTGGTCTGTCATCTGGAAACCGGCCGCACCCACCAGATCCGGGTTCACATGTCCCATATCGGGCACCCGCTGATCGGCGACAGGGAATATGGCTCGCATTTCGCCACCAAGGCGAACACCCTGACCGAACCGGCCCGCTCGGCCGTCAGGGAGTTTCCGCGCCAGGCCTTGCACGCCTCCATTCTGGGCTTCGCCCATCCGGTGAGCGGGGAGACGCTGCACTTCGAGGCGCCGCTGCCGGCGGACATGACGGCGCTGATCGCGGCCTTCGAAAGCACTGGCTGAAAACGGCTTTTTCGCATTACGATTTTTTCACGCAATCGGCGAAACAATACCTATATTATGTGGGGGTAATGGCGGGTGGCGCCGATCTGCACCCGCCTCCCGGCTCGCCGATCTCGGGAGCCGTTGTCTTGAAAAGGAGGGTGCTCGATGGCCCAGTCTCTTCCCCGCGTTTCGGCCGGTGACAACGGTCTTTCGCGATACCTTGAAGAAATCCGCAAGTTCCCGATGCTGGAACCGGACGAGGAATACATGCTGGCGAAGCGGTATCAGGAACACGCCGATACCGACGCCGCGCACAAGCTCGTCACCAGCCATCTGAGGCTCGTCGCCAAGATCGCCATGGGCTATCGCGGCTACGGCCTGCCGATCGGCGAGGTGGTCTCTGAAGGCAATGTCGGCCTTATGCAGGCGGTCAAGAAATTCGACCCTGAGCGGGGTTTCCGCCTCGCCACCTATGCGATGTGGTGGATCAAGGCCGCGATCCAGGAATATGTGCTGCGCTCCTGGAGCCTGGTGAAGATGGGCACGACCGCCAACCAGAAGCGGCTGTTCTTCAACCTGCGCAAGGCCAAGAGCCGCATCCAGGCGATCGACGATGGCGATTTGCGGCCCGAGCAGGTCAAGCAGATCGCGACCCAGCTTGGCGTGAGCGAGGAGGAGGTCATTTCGATGAACCGCCGCCTCAGCGGCGACGCCTCGCTGAACGCGCCGATCCGCGCCACCGAAGGCGAAAGCGGCGAGTGGCAGGACTGGCTGGTCGACGATCACGAGAACGCCGAACAGGTGATGATCAAGCAGGACGAGCTGGAATCGCGACGCGAACTGCTGAAGGACGCGCTGGCCGATCTCAATGACCGCGAACGCCGGGTCTTCCTGGCCCGCCGGCTTGAGGAGAACCCGTCCACGCTGGAGGATCTGAGCCAGGAATTCGGCATCAGCCGCGAACGCGTCCGCCAGATCGAGGTGCGCGCCTTCGAAAAGGTCCAGAAGGCCGTCAAGGCCGCGGCCCGCGATCTGGCGCGCGGCAACCGCACCATCGAATATCAGCCGGAAGCCTGATTTCGAATCTTGCCTGAAGACAGGGCCGGACAGGTGGCGCATGCGCCGCTTGTCGGCCCTGCTTTCGTTTGAGCCGCCTTCATCGGGCTCGCGCGAATCGTCGCAGTCCTTCCATGCGTGATTGCCCGACCCCGCCATTGTGACCAGAATCCGACACCTCGAACATCTGCGGACCGGCTGCGCCGCGTCCTGACATCGCAACGGGGCGGGCATGCGGTTTTCTCTTATCCCTCTGATTCTGCTTCCATCATTGCTCGCGGCGTGCAGCACCGCGGAACCCGAAAACCCGGCGCCAGCGACGGCG
>JAUIBM010000343.1 GCA_030428345.1 Alphaproteobacteria bacterium
CAGAGAGACCAGCCGCCTCGCATAGTCCGGCTCGAGCCGGGTGGGCGCGTTGCGCATGGCCTCCAGATAGAAGTCGTGGACGCGGGCCTGGTTGAGGATGACGTGGGGAAATTCCGACAACCCCTTCTCCGTGTCCTCGATCCGTCCGCTGCGGATGATTTCCTGCCGGCGGGATTCATCCGGCTTCCAGAATGTGGTCTCGTTGACCCAATAGGCTTCGCGCAGCACGCGTTCAACAAACCCGAAGGCCTGGAACATCTCCATGGTCCGGCAGGCAATGCCGTCGGCCTGGCCCAGTTCCAGCGGCCCGTCCTTCTGTTCGACGATCCGGGTCGCGATGTCGGGAAAGCGGGCGAGTTGCGCGGCCAGGGTCAGGCCGGCGGGGCCGCAGCCGACGATCAGCACATCGACTTTTTCTCGATCAGCGTCGGTCGGGGCCTTCGGCTGGAAAGCGTCCGCAATCCGGGGATCGCCGGTCCGGAAGCCATTGAGATGGAACTGCACGAAAACCTCCTACTGACACGCCGCTTTTGCCGGCGGGGCCGTTATCTTGCTATTGATCAGTATGCTTATCATCAGTATGCTTGTCAATTATGCAGGCTGGAGGAAGTCTAGGTGGAACTGAGCCAGACGCCGGGGCACCTGATCCGCAGGTTTCAGCAGATCGCGGTCGCCATCTTTCACGCGGAGGCAAACGCCGGCGGTCACGACCTGACCCCCGTGCAATTCGCAGCCTTGTCCACACTCCAGCAAAATGCCGGGATCGACCAGGCGACGCTCGCCGGTCTCATCGCCTATGACCGCACGACCATTGGCGGGGTTGTCGACAGGTTGGTACAGAAGGGACTGGTGGAGCGAAGCATCAGCGACCGGGACCGGCGCGCCCGTCAGTTGCGCATAACCGGGGATGGGGCGGGCGTCCTTGCCGCGATGCGGCCCGTGGTTGAGGCCGCGCAAGGAAAAATCCTGCAGGGGCTTTCCGCGGATGAGTCCGAGCAATTGCTCCGCCTCATGCGCAAGGCCATCGACGCCGTGAACGATCAGGCCCGCGCGCCGCTGCGCGAGTGACGGCGTGCCGATATCCTGGACTGCGAGCGGCCTATTCGCCGGGCGTGTCGAAGATGCGGCCGCGATTGAGAATAGCCCTTGGGTCGAGGGCCGCCTTCAGCCGCCGCATCGTGGCGATTTCCGCTTCACTGCGCGACAGCCGCAGCCAGGGCTTCTTGTCAAGTCCGACGCCGTGCTCGGCCGAGATCGAGCCGCCATGGGCCGCCGCCAGGCGATAGGCCGTATCGATCGCCTGCGCGGCCTTCGGCGTGCGGATGACATAATGCAGATTGCCGTCGCCCAGATGACCGAAGACGAGAAACCGCGTATCGGGATCGATGGCGCGGATGGCCGCCTGGCTTTCCTCCAGAAACGTCTGCATCCGCGCGACGGGGACGCTCAGATCGCCGCTCGATACCTGGTCGAGGGAGCGGCAATAGTCGCTGCATGAATCGCGAATGTCCCAGAGCGCCCGATACTCGCGCAGCGACTGGGAGATCACGGCGTCGAGCGCCAGGCCATCCTCCAGCGCCTGCATCAATGTATCGGCGAAACTGTCGAGCGTGTCGTCCTCGCGCCAGGCCTGAACCTCGGTCAGGACGTAGAAGGGCGTCCTGGCGGCGACGGGGCGCGTCGCGCCCAGAAAGTTGACGACCCCGTGAAACGCGTCCGGCAGCATGAGCTCGAACGCCGAGAGCGCGGGTCCCAAGGCGCGCCGCAGGCGGTGGAGCAGGTCGATCGCGGCGGGAAGCGACGGCACGGCGAGAAATGCGTTGGCCGAAGCCGCGGGCTTGGGATGCAGGCGCAGCAGCGCCCGGGTGACGACGCCCAACGTGCCCTCGCTGCCAACAAAGAGCTGGTTGAGGTCGTAGCCGGTATTGTCCTTGTCCAGACCGCGAAGCGAGGAGACGATCGTTCCGTCGGCCAGGACCGTTTCCAGTCCGGCGATCTGGGTGCGGAACATGCCGTAGCGCAGGACGCGTATGCCGCCGGCATTGGTGGCGACATTGTCGCCGTGCCGCGCGAGCCGATATCGACACCGAACAGGCGATCGGCCGCGTCCGCCGCCTCCTGCACGCGTTGCAGGGGCGCGCCCGCCTCGGCAAGGACGGTGTTGCTCTCGCGATCAACTTCCCCCAGCGCATTGAGACGCTGCAGGGAGAGCACCGCTTCCCCCGACGCGATGCGATGACCGCCGGAAAGCCCGGTCCGGCCACCGTGGACGACCAGCGGCTGTGCGAAGTCATTGCAGGCGGCAAGGCAGGCCGAGGCCTCCGCCGTCGATCCCGGCCGAAGGATGAAGCGCGGCGGGAAGGAGGGCCGTCCCCGCCGGTCTTCATGATAATGCGGGTCGATCGTGTCGCCGGTGAGCAGGGCGTTGCGCGGCAGGATGCGCGCCAGCCTTTCCAGCAGAGCCGGGTCCGCCATATTGCCCGGCAAGCCCGGCGCTTCGCTCAGCTTCGCCTGCATCGTCCTGTCCTCCCGAAGTTTCGCCGAACTCAAGCGACGTCCGCCGGATGCGGTCAGCGACCCATGGCGTAGAATTCGTCGTTCGGGCGCATGCTGGTTACGTTCGCCAGCCTGTTTGACATGCCGAAGAACGCCGAAATCGCTGCGATGTCCCACGCATCGTCCTCGCTGAAACCATGCGACTTGAGGGTTTCCATGTCCTCGTCGCCTACTTCATAGGCGCGGGCCGACACCTTGAGCGCGAAGTCGAGCATCGCCTTCTGGCGCGGCGTGATGTCGGCCTTGCGGTAGTTGATCGCCACCTGATCGGCAATCTGCGGGTTCTTGGCGCGGATGCGCAGGATGGCGCCGTGGGCGACAACGCAATACTGGCATTGGTTCACATTGCTGGTCGCAACGACGATCATTTCCCGCTCGGCCTTGGTGATCGTGCCGGGCTTGTCCATCAGCGCGTCATGATAGGCGAAAAAGGCGCGGAACTCCTCCGGGCGATAGGCAAGCGTCAGGAAGACGTTCGGTACAAAGCCGGATTTCTCCTGGACCGCCAGGATTCGCTCGCGGATGTCGTCCGGCAGTTCCTTGATCTCCGGCACAGGAAAACGGCTGATGGCGTGGGCAGTCATGGTCTCAACTCTCCTTCACACGGCCGCGAGCGCGGCCAGGCTTTTCTGGTATTCCTGAATGGCGTCGCCGGCGTCCCCGGCATGCACCTCGACATGGACGAGGCAGGTATGGGCCGAGCATCCCTGGCCGAAGCTCGACGTGCCGATGTCGAGCGTGAGGACGTTGGGATTGCCGGCGATCTCAAGCCCGCTATTGCCGGCCGGGGTGAACCAGGCGCCGGTGGGCAATACGAGTACGCCCTGGCGCACGGTGTCGGTGACATTGGCTGTCGCAAGGCATGCGCCGCGATCGTTCCACAAGCGGATCGTCTGGCCGTGCCCGATGCCGAGCGCGGAGGCGTCCTGCGGGTTGATGCGGGCCTGCTCGCGTCCGTTCTTCTTCATGGCGCGGCTCGAGCCGCCGGTTTCCAGCTGGCTGTGCAGGCGGCCCACCGGCTGGTGCGAGACCATGTGCAGATGGTCCGGCCCTTCGGCATTGCCCAGCCATTCCGCGGGTTCGATCCAGGCGGGGTGGGCGCGGCAATCGGCATAGTCGAGTTTCGCCAGCATCTCGCTGCCGAGGACAATCTTGCCGCTCTCTGTGTTGAGCGCGAATGCGTCCGGATTGTCCCGGAAGCCCGAGAGATAGGTGTGGTTCTGTTCTGTGGGGACCCTTGCGTAGCCGCGTTCCCAGAATGCTTCGAAATCGGGCATGTCGAAGTCGAAGCGGGATTTCGCGTCCGCCCGGCTGATCGCGTAGAGGTGGCGCAGCCAGCCCATCTCGTCGCGGCCCTCGTTGAAGCTCTCCGCGACGCCGAGCTTTTCGCAAATCATGTTGAAGATGTCGAAATCGGACCGGCTTTCGCCAAGAGGCGCGATCGCCTGATGCATCGCCAGAATGAAGTCCGAACGCTTGTTGCCCGCCATGTCGTTGCGCTCGATCGAGGTGCTCGCCGGCAGCACGATGTCGGCCCGCCGCGCGGTGGCGGTGAACATCGGGTCCTGGACGATGATCGTCTCGGGACGGGTCCAGCCCTCGGCCAGGCGATTGAGATCCTGGTGATGATGGTAGGGATTGCCGCCGGCCCAGTAGACGAGGCGGGCATCGGGATAGGTGCGTGTCTCGCCCTCATAGGTGTATTCGCCACCCGGATTGAGCAGCATGTCGGTGATGCGGGCGACCGGGATGAAGCTGTT
>JAUIBM010000344.1 GCA_030428345.1 Alphaproteobacteria bacterium
GACGACGCCGTCGCTGACCTGCGTCCACGCGCCGAGCTTGACCAGCCGCCGCGCCTGCGCCCGCTCCACGCCCGACAGCACGGTGTCGATGAATTTCTGCTCCTCGGCGGAAAATCTGCCGCGCCGGTTCTCGATGAACAGCACCAGCAATTGCGCGGCGTTGACCAGCGCGAAGGTCGATTCCCAGAACATGGAGACAGAGTCGCCGGTGGTGAAGTAATAGCCGGCCGAAAACACCCCGGCGAGCAGCGCCAGCGTGCGCAGATAGAGCATGCGCCGCAGCAGCATCGAGCCGATCAGCAGCACATAGGAGATATGCCCGGCGATGTTGGCCGGATCGAGAAAGGAATCGATGAAATGCTGCATGGGCTGCGGCCCTCACACCTCGGACGACCGCCGCATCGCCGCGATGAAGAAGCCGTCGGTTGCGTCGGAACGGGGAGTCAGGGTGACGTTAGCGCCATCGCCGCGGCGCGGATGTGCCGTTTCGCACAAGCGGTCAAACGCGGCCGGCATGGGGGAAAACGCGGGACTGGCGGCAAGGAAGGCGGCGACGCGCGCCGCGTTTTCCGGCGGCAGCAGCGAGCAGGTGACATAGACCAGCCGCCCGCCCGGCCGCACGAAGCGCGCCGCCTGCGCCAGCACCGCGTCCTGCTCCTCCAGACGCTGGGCGAGATTGCGCTCGTCGAGCCGCCATTTGACGTCGGGCCGCCGCCGCCAGGTGCCGACCCCGGTGCAGGGCGCATCGACCAGCACGCAGTCCATGCGCCCTTCCAGCGCGTCCAGTTCGCTTGCGCGCGCATGCACCTGCACATTGCGGGTGCCGGCGCGCTTCAGGCGCTCGAAGATCGGCGCGAGGCGGTTGCGGTCGGCGTCGAAGGCGTGGATCTGGCCGCGGTTCTCCATGCCGGCGGCGAGCGCCAGCGTCTTGCCGCCCGCTCCGGCGCACAGATCGAGCACGTTCTCGCCGGGCGCAATGCCGGCAAGCAGCGCCGCGGCCTGGCTGCCGGCGTCCTGCACCTCGAACCAGCCCTTCTGATAGGCCGGCTCCACCTGCACATTGGGAAGGCGCGAATCGCGCGCACCGGCTTCTATTCGGATGGCGTCGGGCGAGAGCGGGCCGGGCCCTGCGCCGGTGCGATCAAGCTGGGCGATGACCTTGTCGCGCGAGGCCTTCAGCCGGTTGGCGCGCAGATCGAGCGGCGGGCGCTCGCCCAGCGCCGCGCCCTCGGCAATCCAGTCCTCGGCGAAGGCCTGCTCGAACATCGGCGCGCACCATTGCGGAATGTCGGCGCGCACAAAATCGGGGGCGGATTGAAGATCGCGCGCGATCGCGGCGGCAAGGAAACCCTCCTGTGGAAGCTCCGGCGCGAAGCGGTCCCCGTCAAAGGCGGCCGCCAGTTCCGCCGGCGCAAAGCCCCACTGAAAGAGAAGGGTCGCGAAGACGGCGGCGCGCGCGCCGTCATCGTCCATCCGCCAGGCCTGCGAGGCTTTGCGCCTCAGGCTGTCATAGACCAGATTGCCGATGGCCGAACGGTCGCCGCCGCCGGCGAAGCGATGGCCCAGCCCCCAGTCGCGCAGCGCCTCGGACGCCGGGCGCCTGCGCGCCTCGATGTCCTCGAGCACCTCGACCGCCGCCTGCACCCTTCCGCCAAGACGCATGGTCGCGCGACCGATCTACAGGCCGCTGACGAGGTGGAACAGGACCACGAGCCAGAGCAGGATCAGGAGGACATAGGCGAGCGAGAACAGCGGCCGGCGCAGGCGCAGATCGTTGGAGGAGACATGGACCGCCAGATGCGCGAGCTTGGCGACCAGGAAGCCCCAGGCCAGCAGCGCCGTCAGGAAGGAGCCGCCATTGGTGACATAGGCGGTGACGCAGGCCGCATAGAACAGGGCCGCGGTCTCGTTCTGGTTCCGGATGGCGTTGGACCAGCGCAGGCTTTCCTCCGGCTCGTCCCGGTTCAGCTTGTAGACCCGCGCCTTGACCTTGCCTTCCCGGATGGTGCGCAGGCGCGCCATCGACATCGGCGCATAGATCGCGAGCGTGACGAGCGCATGGATCGCAACGGGAATGAGCAGCAGGATCGGGTTCATGGCGCGCCCTAGACGTTGCGGTGGTAGTTGGGGCTTTCGCGCGTGATCGTCACCCCGTGCGGGTGGCTCTCGGCGAGGCCGGCATTGGTGATGCGCACGAAGGTGGCGCGCTCCTGGAATTCGGCAAGATTGGCGCCGCCGACATAGCCCATCGCGGCCTTGAGCCCGCCCGCCAACTGGTGGACGACAGCGGCCACCGGCCCCTTGTAGGCGACCTGACCCTCGATGCCCTCTGGAACCAGCTTGAGCGCGTCGCGCACCTCTGCCTGGAAATAGCGGTCAGCCGAGCCGCGCGCCATCGCGCCGACCGAGCCCATGCCGCGATAGGATTTGTAGGAGCGGCCCTGGTGCAGATAGACCTCGCCCGGGCTCTCCTCGGTGCCGGCCAGCAGCGAGCCGACCATGACGGCCGAGGCGCCGGCGGCGATCGCCTTGGCCAGGTCGCCGGAATATTTGATGCCGCCATCGGCGATCACCGGCACGTTCTGTCGGCGGGCGCGCTCGACGCTCTCCATGATCGCGGTCAGCTGCGGCACGCCGACGCCGGCGACGACGCGCGTGGTGCAGATCGAGCCGGGGCCGATGCCGACCTTGACCGCGTCCGCGCCGGCGTCGATCAGTGCCTGCGTGCCGTCGGCGGTGGCGACATTGCCGGCCAGGATGCGCACGGAATTGGACAGGGACTTGATGCGGTAGACCGCGTCCAGCACCCGCTGGGAGTGGCCATGCGCGGTGTCGACGACCAGAACGTCGACGCCGGCCGCGATCAGCATCTCGGCCCGCTCGAAGCCTTCCTGCCCGACGGAGGTCGCCGCAGCGACCCGCAGACGGCCCTGCGCGTCCTTGGCGGCGTTGGGATTGAGCTGCGACTTCTCGATATCCTTGACCGTGATGAGGCCGATGCAGCGATTTTCGCCGTCGACCACGACCAGCTTTTCGATGCGGTGCTGGTGCAGCAGGCGCTTCGCCTCGTCCTGATCGACGGTGTCGCGCACGGTGATCAGGCGCTCCTTCGTCATCAGGTCGCTGATCTTCTGCATGGGATCGGAAGCGAAGCGCACGTCGCGATTGGTCAGGATGCCGACCAGCCTGCCGGAGACATGCCCGCCATCGCCGCCATTCTCGACGACCGGAATGCCGGAGATCGAGTGCGCCTTCATCAGGTCCAGCGCCTGGCGCAGGCTGGCGTTCGGCCCGATCGTCACCGGATTGACGACCATGCCGGATTCGAACTTCTTGACCTGGCGGACCTGCTCGGCCTGTTCGACCGGGGTCAGGTTGCGGTGGATGACGCCGATGCCGCCGGCCTGCGCCATGGCGATGGCGAGCCGCGATTCGGTGACGGTGTCCATCGCGGCGGAAATGATCGGCAGGTTGAGATCGATATCGGGTGCGATCCGCGTCGAAATATCGGTTTCGCCCGGAACGACCATGGAGTGGCCGGGCTGCAGCAATACATCGTCAAAGGTAAGCGCCATTTCGCCGGTGGCGGTGGTGATGATCCGGGACATAGCCAATCCTGAGGTGTCTGGGCGGCCGAAGCCGGAAGCGCAATGCGCGCTGGGGAATGGCAAGTGCCGTTACCATGGCGCGAAGGGCGATGCAAAGACTATTCGGAAGGCGGCCGGCCCCGGCTCAGGGGCGCAGGACCTTGTAGACGTGAAGGCGGTCGCCCGGCGCGCTCAGCGGCGCCAGCCAATCGGGCGCCTCGCCGCGGGCGAGATGGGCGGCCAGCGTGCCGGCTTCGGACTTGGCGAGCGGCTCCACCGGTTCGCACCACGCGACATAGTCGATCGGCCGTTCGGCGGCGATACGCCGCGGCTTTTCCATGTCGGTCCCGAAGAAATCCATCATCTCGAGAATGGCCCGGCCGTTGCGGTGGTAGGGGCCGCCGACCGAGAAATTCGACGTGAAGACCGGAATGGCCGGCCCGGTATTGACGTCGCTGATCACCAGCCCCGCCGGCTGGTCGGCGAATGCAGCATAGTCCGACTGGCGATTGCAGAACATATAGGGCTGTTGGGCGCGCCAGCCGGAAGCCTGCGAGCCGCCCTCGCCCGCGATCTGGCCGGCTGTGCCGCTTTCGGCCGGCAGCACCGCGCTGAGCACCAGCCAGGCGGGCGACGCGACGGTAAGCAGGACGCCCACCTGCAGCGCGCCCGCCAGAATGCGGCGGTCGGCGAACCGGCTGCGCAGGCCGGCCCAA
>JAUIBM010000345.1 GCA_030428345.1 Alphaproteobacteria bacterium
TCCTTCGAGGTGAATGGCTCGCCGTCATGCCATTTGACCCCGGGGCGCAGGTGGAAGGTGACCCGCTTGCCGTCCTCGGAAAGCTCCCAGGATTCGGCCAGCGACGGCTTGGGCTTCAGGCCGAATTCATATCCAAGCAGACCATCGTAGAATTTGGGCGACAGGAACGCCTCGGGACCGGCGGTGGTGATCGCCGAGTTCATGTAGGTAGTCGCCGGCCAGGCGACCGTCTTCAGCGTGCCGCCCTTCTTGGCCGACTGAGCGAAGGAGTAACTGCCGCTGGCAAGAAAGGAAGGAATGGTCGCGCCGACACCGAGTCCGGCCAGGAACTTGCGGCGGTCGATCTTGAATAGTCTGGTGGTCATGAGAGTTACCTCCTTTTTGGGCGATGCAACGCGCACGCCTCCGGGCATTCAGATGGTGCATGCTTGGTGACGATCGGGCTGCGCACTGGTGGGAACCGCCGACCGATGCATCTTTTTCGGGGACGCGCGAAGTGGTGCGGTTGCTCCAGTCTTCGATCGGTCCACTGGCTTGCTTGGCCAATTTCTGTCAGGCAAAAATCTGTCATCTAATCCTCATTGCGTCAACAGCATTAGGGGGCATGGCGCGGGATTTCTTTGATAAAACCATTTATTGCTAGATAGTTAGCAAAAATGATGCCTCATTCGGCGGCAATTCTGCAAATCTGTGCCGAAATAGTTGTCAGACAGAAATTGGGTCCTTCAAATCGTTGCAGTCTCCTTTGTCGCGCTGCCGGGCCGTCGGGCGTAACCGGCGATCTGTTCGCCGAGCAGGCCTGCCGCGGCTATGACATGACGGTCGCGAAAGCGCGGCCCGGTGACCGTCACCCCGACCGGCATGCCGGCCGGTCCCCGCAGGCCGGGAACGTTGACGCAGGGTGCATGCAGCAGCGTCCAGATACGGTTGAAGGTCGCCGCGCCGGTGTTTTCCAGGCCGAGTGGCGCCTCGCCAGCCGTGCTAGGTGTGATGACAGCGTCGAAGGGCGCGGCCAGTTCATCGAACCGCGCGCGGCATCGAGCCGCCAGATCGTGCGCGCGCACCAGATCGGCGCGGCTCTGCCCCGCCTCGTTGGCCATGATCCCCACGAGTTCGGGATAGAGCGCATCGCCCAGTTGGCGGTACTCGGCCTGGAACGAACTGCGCATCTCGCTCTGCATGATCGTCATGTGGGCCTGCGTGAGGCCGTCGAATTCGGGGTCGAGCTCAAGTTCTGCGACCGACCCGCCGGCATCGCGGAGCAGCCTGATGCAAAGGGCGATTGCATCGCGCGTCGCCGGCTCGGCCTGCTCCCATACCGGCGTGCGGCAGACTGCAAAACGCATGCCCGCCAGACCGACGAAATTCGGTGCGGTATCGTCGTGAATGTTGAATGCGTCGCACAGCAGCGCCAGATCGTCCGCCGAACGGGCGAACCAGCCAAGCGTGTCGAAACTGGCAGCGCAGACCTTGAAGCCTTCATGGGAAACGGCGTTCCAGGTCGGCTTGATCGCGTAGACGCCGCAATAGGAGGCCGGACGGATGACCGAGCCGCCGGTCTGGGTGCCGAGGGCCAGCGGCGCCTGGCCATCGGCGACCGCCGCCGCAGAGCCGCTGGACGAGCCGCCCGGCGTGCGGTCGAGGCCATGCGGATTGCGCGTCGCGGCGCGCCGGCCGTTGACGGCGAATTCGACCGTGTCGCACTTGCCCATGATCACCGCGCCGGCGCTGCGCAGCAGGGCGACGCTCGCCGCGTCGATCCTGGGAAAGAAATCCTGGAAATGCGGCGAGTTGAAGCTCGTCGGCATGTCCCTCGTGTAGAGGATGTCCTTGATCCCGACCGGGATGCCGCGCAGCGGTCCGGCGTCGTCCGTCTTGTCCGCGGCATCTGCTTGCGAAAGCGCCAATTCGGGATCGAGAAAGGTCCAGGCGCGAACCTCGCCGTCGCGTGCGCGCCAACGCTCGAGGCATGCCGACACCACTTCCCGCGAGGTCAGTTCGCCGCGCGAGATCAGGCCGCGGGCCTCGCTCGCCGTCAACCATTGGAGATGGGTGCGCGCGCCGGCCATGCTTACGCCTTCAATTCCAGGGCTTGCCAGGCGTCGCGGATCTCGCCGCCGGTCGCGCAGGCGACGCCTTCGTGGGACGCGATCCTTGCAAGCAACCGGTCCAGAGTGCGGATATTGCTGGGCTGGGCGATGACCCAGGGCGACAGCGAGAGCGAAAGAATGCGGCCGCCGCGCTCGGCGCTTTCCGCGTCCAGAAGCTTGAAGGCAGCTTCGATCTGCTGTTCGTAGTCGCCAATCGCGGCGTTCTGCACGAACAGGATCTTGCGATCGGAAAGATCGTAGGAAAGGGGCAATTGCGTCAGCGGGCCGGCCGAGGTGGCGAATTCATAGGGCAGTTCGTCGTTCAGCCAGTCGGCGATGTAGGTCGCGCCCTGGGCCGCCACGAGGTCCGGCGTGTTCTGCGACTGCGAATGGGCGGGCGAATGCCAGCCGGTTACCGATTGGCCCGAAAGGCGGCGGAGGGTTTCGAAGGACTGTTCGACCAGCGCCTGTTCGGCATCGCGATATTGCAGGCCATGATGGAGCTTGCCCATGTCGACGCCGCTTGCGGCGACCTCCCAGTCGCGCTTGAGGATTTCGGCAAGCAGGTGGGGGTAGCGCGCCGCGACTTCGGAATTCATCGCCGCCGTTGCGCGCATGCCGTGGCGGTCGAGCACCTTCATCAGCCGGAAGATGCCGACGCGATTGCCATAGTCGCGGGTGGAGAAATCCCAGACGCTCGGATAGGGCCTGTCCATGCCGCCGATCGGGACGAAGGGCTTGTTGGGCATGTCCATCGGGAAGTGCTCAATATGCACCGTAATCCAGACGAAGAGGCGCTTGCCGCCGGGCCATTCGAACCTGGGCAGCGAGCGCATGTAGCGGTGCGCGTAGCGCGTATGATCGAGGCCGGGCCCGCGATTGGGATAGGTGAAGTAGTCGTCGGAAACCTGGCTCATGCTCCGCGCTCCTGCACCACGCCGGCATTGAACGGCTTCATCCATTCGGCAAAGCGGTCATAGTAATTCTGCTCGTACCAAGCGGCGATTTCGCGGCCTGTCGCCAGCCAGACGCCGTCATGCGACGTGACGTAGCGAAGCGCCTCGTCGAGGATCGCCAAACGGTGCGGCTGGCCGATCAGATAGGGGTGAAGCGGCACGCACATCACGGTGCCGCTCTCCGCGCCTTCCTCGTAGAGTTGGTCGAAATGCGCCTTGATGATCTGCAGATAGGTCTGCGGCGACTTGTTCTTGAAATTGAGAACCGGAACGTCGTTGCATTCCATCATGTAGGGGACGCTGACGAGGCGATTGGATGAGCGCACCTTGACCGGCATGGGCTGGTCGTCGTGGAAAAGGTCGAGCGTGTACTTGATGCCTTCCTCGGCGAGCAGATCCTGCGTCGTCTCGCCATTGGAGATCGCCGGCGACAGCCATCCGTCGAGGTTCTGGCCGCTGGCGCGTTTGATCGTATCGCGGCAATCGCGGATCACCTCGCGCTGCTCGTCCTCGCTCAGATTGTACAGATAGCGCGTGTTGTAGACGCCGTGGCTGAATAGTTCCCATTCCAGTTCGCAGCAGCGCTCGATGATGTCCGGGAAATGTTCGCAAATGGCGACGTTGAGCGAGACGCTGCCCCGCACGCCATGCCGCGCCATCACATCCGCCATGCGGTGAAAGCCGACGCGGTTGCCGTAGTCGCGCATCGAATAGTTGATGATGTCGGGTTCGGGCCGATACCACACGGTGCGGGTCGGGCTCTTGGGCGGCGCAAGTTCGTAGAACTCGATATTGGGCGCCACCCAGAAGGCGATCCGCGCGCCGTTGGGCCATTCGATCTTCGGGCGGTCCTGATAGGGAGCGTAATCGTAGCTGAAGGGTTCACGCCACATGGCCATCTTCAGTTCTCCAGTCTCGCGGCGAGGGCGGAAAGCACCTCGTCCACCGGCTTCACGTCGCCGTATTTGAAGGCGATGTCGTACAGATTGGCGTAGTGCGCACCCTCCTCGCGGTCGGCCACGGTCTCCTGCGGCACGATCACGCGATATCCGAGCGAGAGCGCGTCCATCACGGTGCCGCGGATGCAGCCGGAGGTGGCGCCGCCTGTCACGATCAAGGTGTCGATGCGGTTGTAGATCAGGTAGGAGGTGAGGTGCGTCTCGAAGAAGGCGGAACTCATGCGCTTGTGCAGCATGAGGTCATGGCTTCGGTCGACATGCAGGCGTTGGTCGATCTCGGCC
>JAUIBM010000346.1 GCA_030428345.1 Alphaproteobacteria bacterium
ATGCTGGCGCAATCGGGAACGCCGTCCTTGAGCTTGAAGATGGTTACCAACCCGGCAGGCATCTGCGGCATCTTGCCGTCGTTAAGGTCTTCGTCCCGCTCGTTCTCGATGGCAACGGCGGCAAGCGAGCCGTCGGGCGAAACGGCGACTGAGTCGGGTTGACCGCCAAGATCGCAACTCTGCTTCACGCTCCGACTCGCCATGTCGACGGTCACGAACTTGCCGGACGGCTTCACATAGCTTTCGGAGGTGTTGACGCCGACAAGGGCATAATCGCCGGATACCGACACCGAGGTCGGCTCGCCCCCCATTTCAATGCCGCCGGCCGCCTTGGGCGTCTTGGGGTCCGCAATGTCAATGAAGCCGATGCGCTTTGCCGGGCTGTCGGTATAGACGAGCGTCATGCCGTCCCTGGAAGCATCGATAATCTCGGCCGAGGTCTCCGTCTTCTGGTCCACGTCGGCGGGAAGATTGGTATTGACCGGGAAGGAGGCGACCCGGTTGAATACGGGTTCGGCCAGGGCAGTGCCCGAGAGCAGGACGCACGGCATTGCCGCAAGGATGAATTTTCGTAGCATCATGAATCACGTCCTCTGATAGGTTGGATGCGTATCGGTGGGCGAGTTCTCGACGGCGCTCATTGCCATCGTGTGACGCTTTTGTTTCAGTTTCACGACACACCTCGCGTCAGTTCGCTTCAAGGATCGCCATGCAACGCCCAGCCCCCCTCGCCCTTCTCTTCGATGTGTTCGGCACCGTTGTGGATTGGCGCAGCGGAATCGCGACCGAAGTAGCCAAGGCCTTTGAGGCAAACGGCGTCGGCGCCGATTCGACGGCGTTCGCGGACGCCTGGCGGGCGCAGTACCAGCCGGCGATGCAACGGATCCGTTCGGGCTCGCGCGGCTATGTTCCGCTGGATCTGCTCCACCGGGAAAATCTGGATATTGTTCTGGACGAATTCGGCCTCTCCGACCGCTTCGACGCGGCCCAGCGCGAGGCGCTCAACCACGCCTGGGAAAAACTGCCGCCCTGGCCGGACGCTGTCGCCGGGCTGGCGGCTCTGCGCCGCAATCTCATCGTCGCCACCTGCTCGAACGGTTCCATCGCCCTGATGGCGCGACTGGCGAAATTCGCCGGCCTTTCCTGGGACGCCATCCTCGGCGCGGAGATCGCCAATGACTACAAGCCGAGCCCTCGGGTCTATTTGCGCTCGTGCGAAGCGCTCGGCGTCCCGCCCCGGCAGGTCATGATGGTCGCCGCCCACAATGACGACCTGCGAGCCGCGCGTGAATGCGGTCTGATGACCGCTTTCGTCCGTAGACCGCTCGAACGCGGAGCGGGCCAGACCGTCGATCTGGAGCCCACTTCGAACTGGGACATCGTTGCCGACGACTTCCTGGAACTGTCGGAGCACGAGCGCTTTTCAGCCACCGCGTCCTGAGCCGGGAGGTCGGCGGAAGACAATCGGAACCCTTGTCGCAAAATATCATTGGCGACGTCGCTTTTGTGCTGGTGTGCGACCTGAGGCAAGCCTATATGGCGCGGTGTAAGAGCCGCCCCAGATTAACCTTGGTCCACAACTACAAACCGGCCGCAGGCCGTGAAAATGGACATAGGGCAAGTAATGCAAGGCGACTCCGTGTCTGAACGCATGGAGACGTATTATGAAGGCACTTGTATCGTTTTTCGCCCGTCGCGAGGTCAACATGACCACGCAGTTTGCGCGCCAGCGCATGTCCAAGTCCATGCCCGGCGAATTCGCCGCCATGGAATCGTTCCGTCTGCTGGGCATCAGCCTCTAGAAGACATTCAGCCGAACGGCTCGGAAAGCCGCCCCGGGTTGACGCCCGGGGCGGTTTTCTGTGTTCACGCCTGCAAGGCGGCCAACGCGTGATCGAGCTCATGCGGGTCGACGCGGAAATCCGCCGCATGTGGGTGTGCGGGGCGTCCGTGCGCCTCGCAGGCCAGATAGCGATAGCCATGGCCGCTTGCCCCGGCCAGGGTGAAGAAGCAGTTGGGCGGCCCGTACAATTGCCGCAATTCGAGCACGGACCCGCCGGGCGGCATGAACATCATGTTGGTCAGCCCGGCGCCGTGCGCGCCGACCAGGGCCCTCGCCCCCACCATCATCGCCACCTGCTCGGCAAGGCTCAACTCCTCGGTAAACACCGTTTCAAAGCCATGCCTGGCGAATACAGGCGTCAGCTCCGACTCATTGACGATGCGTCGCAGGCGCGCCTTCGCCCTGCTGATATGGACACGCCGCCCGGTCGTTGCCCGCTCGCCGCCATACCGGCGAAGAAGACGCGCGGCAACGGTCGCGACCAGGCGGTCGTGCTGCTGCTCGGTCGACGCCGTCCGCCCGATCGCGACCAGGCGCTCGACGCGCGCCGCGGACGCCTCGCCGGGCTGCGCGATCACCCTGACCCGGTCGCCATAGGCCTCAAGGCTCTCGCGAACGAAATCTTCCCCAAGCGCCCGCCCCGGCATGACCAGGTCGGCCGTTGCATGGCGCTGCAGCCACGCCTCCAGCCTCGGCAAGGCGTCGCAGAGCCAATGATGAAAATTCTGGCTGTGGCGATCCGCGATCCAGACGAGGTCCTGCCCCGGGTCCAAGGAAAGAGCGTAAGCGGATGCCCAGACGGCAGCATGGCGACGCGCGTAACGCCCGCGATCCCTTGCCTCGAAGCGTTCGCGATCCAGGAAACTGCATTCCAGCACATCCCGCGCGTCGAACAATTCGCCGCCGGCGTTGAAAGCGACATCGTTGAGCAGATGCGTCTCGATCGGCGCGCATTCGCAATCGATCGATGACGCGAAAGCCGGGGCGTCCGGTGGCGCCAGGTTGAGGGGCGCTGGCCGGACGAAACGCTCCGCAGGCGTGAGCGCTTCGCCCTTCACGGATTCGTTCCGCAATTGGCGCTCGCAGACCTCGCCAGAGGACGGCGCGATCCGGAATCCTCCTTGCACAAAGTGCGCATTATCGTAATGTCGCAATCGGAATAGCACCGGATGTCGCGGACGTGGCGCACGCGCCGGTTGGCGGGAGCAATCATGAGCGCGGCCGACAACCATCGATCGGTAGTTTTCTTTCTCGTTCCGAATTTTTCCATGATCGCTTTCACCACGGCGATCGAACCCTTGCGACTGGCCAATCGCATGCTCGGCCGAGACTTCTATTCCTGGCGCCTGGCATCGATGGACGGCCATGTCGTCGAGGCTTCGAACGGCGTCAGCGTCACGGTCTCGACCTCGCTGGAGGCCGAACGCCACAACCTCACGGGTTCGAGACGCCCGTCGATGATGTTCCTGTGCTCCGGCGTTTTCGTGGAGCGATACGAGAACAAGTCGCTTTTCGCCTATCTTCGCGAGAGCCGCAATGCCGGCGTTACCGTTGGCGGACTATGCACGGCCGCCTATCTGCTGGCAGCCGCCGGATTGCTCAACGGCAAGCGCTGCGCAATCCACTGGGAAAACCTGCCCGGCTTTTCCGAGCGCTTTCCGAGCGCCGATGTCTATGCCGACCTTTATGAAAAGGATGGCAATATCTGGACCTGCGCCGGGGGCACGGCCGCCCTGGACATGATGTTGTCCCTGATCGGCCAGGATCACGACGAGGAACTGGTCAACCGCGTCTGCGAGCAGGCGCTTACCGACCGGGTGCGTAGCCCGCACGACCGCCAGCGCCTGCCATTGCGCGCCCGCCTTGGCGTTCAGAACGCCAAGGTCCTGTCGATCATCGAATTCATGGAAGCCAATATTTCCGAACCGCTGCCGCTGATCGACATTGCGCGGTATGTCGGGCTGTCGCGGCGCCAGATCGAACGCCTGTTTCACCAGCATATGGGCAGGGCCCCTGCCCGCTATTATCTGGAAATCAGGCTCGACCGCGCCCGCCATCTGCTGATGCAGTCAACCATTCCCGTGGTCGACGTGGCGATTGCCTGCGGGTTCGTCTCCGCCTCGCACTTCTCCAAGTGCTATCGCGAAATGTATGGCAAGTCGCCCCTGCAGGAACGCAACTGATACACTTGGCCTAAATGCATCTCGGGCCGCTGCGGAGGTCACACAGCGGCCCGGATGTCCAAAGCAGCTTCAGAAAGCCGCTTAGAATGAGCGTTCGATACGCAGGCTGAAGGTTCCGCCGTTGAGTTGCTCCTTGTCCTCGTGATCGTACGTCGTGATCGAGTATTCCGGCTGAATGCGCAGACCCGGCACGACATCCCACGCAATACCGACCGTCGCGTTGGTGGCGCTTGCATAGCCGTTCG
>JAUIBM010000347.1 GCA_030428345.1 Alphaproteobacteria bacterium
CAGCCAGATGAACCAGGCCGTGTTCCTGGCGCTGCTCCAGCCGTGCGACACCTTCATGGGCCTCGACCTCAATTCCGGCGGGCACCTGACGCATGGCTCGCCGGTCAACATGTCCGGAAAATGGTTCAACGTCGTTTCCTATGGCGTGCGCAAGGAAGACCAGTATCTCGACATGGATGAGGTCGAGCGCCTTGCCCATGAGCACAAGCCCAAGCTGATCCTGGCGGGAGGCACTGCCTATTCGCGCGTTTGGGACTGGAAGCGCTTCCGCGAGATCGCGGACGCGGTGGGCGCATGGCTGATGGTCGACATGGCCCATATCGCCGGCCTGGTCGCCGGGGGCGTTCATCCCTCGCCGGTGCCGCACGCCCATGTGGTCACCTCCACGACGCACAAATCCCTGCGCGGCCCGCGCGGCGGCCTCATCCTGAGCAATGACGAGGACATGGCCAAGAAGCTGAATTCTGCCGTCTTCCCCGGCCTGCAGGGCGGCCCGCTGATGCATGTCATCGCCGCCAAGGCGGTCGCGTTCGGCGAAGCGCTTCGCCCCGAATTCAAGGCCTACGCCAGTTCGGTGGTCGAAAACGCCCGCGCGCTCTCCGAATGCCTGAAGCAGAATGGCCTCGACATCGTCTCGGGCGGCACCGACAACCATCTGATGCTGGTGGATCTGCGGCCGAAGAATGCGACCGGCAAGCGGGCGGAGGCGGCGCTCGGCCGCGCCCACATCACCTGCAACAAGAACGGCATTCCCTTCGATCCCGAAAAGCCGTTCGTGACCTCGGGCGTTCGGCTCGGCTCTCCCGCCGGCACGACGCGTGGTTTCGGCGTCGCCGAGTTCACCGAGATCGGCAATCTGATCTCCGAAGTGCTGGACGGGCTGAAGAGCGCCAATTCCGACGAGGGCAACGCCTCCGTCGAAGCGGCAGTCAAGGCCAGGGTCGTTGCGCTGACCGAGCGGTTCCCGATCTATCCTGGAATGTAGCCGATGCGCTGTCCCTATTGCGGCAATACCGACACCCAGGTGAAGGATTCCCGCCCAACCGAGGATGTGTCCGCGATCCGCCGCCGCCGGGTATGCCCCGGTTGCGGCGGGCGCTTCACCACGTTCGAGCGGGTGCAATTGCGCGAGCTGACGGTCGTCAAGAAGTCCGGCCGCCGCACCCCGTTCGATCGCGACAAGCTGGAGAAGTCGGTCCACACGGCGCTGCGCAAGCGCCAGATCGACCCGCAGCATGTGGAGAGGATGATTTCCGGCATCGTGCGCCAACTCGAGAGCCAGGTCGAGGGCGATGTCCCGTCGAGCGAGATCGGCCGCCTGGTCATGGAGGCGCTGAAGAACATCGACGAGGTTGCTTATGTGCGCTTCGCCTCGGTCTACCAGGATTTCAAGGAGGCCAAGGATTTCGAGGGCTTCCTCAGCAAGATGGAAGACGAGGAATAGGGCGCTCATGTCCGCTGAACCGATTCTCCAAGGGCAGGCATCACTCGACCGCCGCTTCATGGACGCGGCCATCCGCCTGGCGCGCCGGCATGAAGGCTGGACGGCGACGAACCCCTCGGTCGCCTGCCTGCTGGTCCGGGACGAGGGCGAAGGGCCGATCGTCATCGGCGCCGGCGTCACCGCCGTAGGTGGCCGCCCGCATGCAGAGCCGGTGGCGCTGGCGCAGGCGGGCGATCGGGCTCGCGGCGCGACTGCCTATGTGACGCTCGAGCCCTGCGCCCATCACGGCCGCACCCCCCCATGCGCCCAGACGCTGATCACCGCAGGGGTGGCGCGGGTGGTCACGGCGGTGGTCGATCCCGATCCGCGCGTCAACGAAAAGGGCCACGCCATGCTGCGCGCAGCCGGCATCGTCGTCGAGGCGGGGCTTGCCGCGGACGAGGCGCGCGAGGGGCTGGCAGGCTATCTCTCGCACAAGAGCCGTGGCAGGCCGCTGGTCACGCTAAAGCTCGCCGTTTCCGCCGATGGCCTCATCGGCCTTCTCGGCGGCGGCCAGGCCGCGATAACGGGCGCGGTCTCGCGGGCCCAGACTCATCTGATGCGCGCGCGACACCAGGCGATCCTGATCGGCAGCGGCACGGCGCTTGCGGATGATCCGGAACTGACCTGCCGTCTTGCCGGCCTTGAGGACCGCTCCCCCCTGCGCGTCGTGCTGGACGCGGCCGGACGCGTCCACGCGGGCCTGAAGCTGATCGCGACGGCCCGCGCGGTTCCAACGCTCGTCGCCGCCCCGCGCGCGCTGCCCTCGCAGGATGTGCTCAAGCAGGCGGGCGCCGAGATATTCGCCTCCGAACTCGCCGACGGCCGCATCGCATTGCCGGAAATGCTGGAGGATCTGGCCTCGCGCGGCGTCATGAACCTCCTCGTGGAGGGGGGGGCGGCCGTGGCTTCTTCCTTCCTGGACGAGGATCTGGTCGACAGGATCGCCCTTTTCGAAAGCCCGGTGGAGATCGGGCGCGGACACGCCGTCAGCCGCCATGTCGCCTCACCGGTCGCGCCCGGCAGCGTCCCGGCCGGTTTCCATTTGACAGGCGAACAGCGCTTCGGCGAAGACCGGTTGCGGATGTTCGAGAGGATCGTTTGAGCCATGTTCACCGGCATTGTCACCGATATCGGAACGATCGAGAGCGTCGAGCAACTCGATCAGGGCCGCCGTTTCCGCGTCTCGACGCGTTGGGATATTGCGGACCTCGCGATCGGGGCATCCGTCGCCCATGCCGGCGTTTGCCTGACGGTGGTCGCCAAGGGCGGGGACTGGTTCGATACGGAAACCTGGAACGGTCCCTGCGAATGGGCGACGAACTGGGCGGGCATCTGGTGACCGGCCATGTCGACGGACAGGCGAAGATCGTCGGGCGCACGGAGGAGGGCGGCGCGGTCCGGTTCGTGCTGGAAGCGCCGGCTGAACTCGCTCCATTCATCGCACCCAAGGGCTCGGTGACGCTCGACGGAACCTCGCTGACGGTCAATGGCGTCGAAGGATGCCGGTTCGATGTGCTGCTGATCCGCCATACGCTGGACGTCACCACCTGGGGCGAGCGCCGGGTCGGAGACAGCGTCAATCTGGAGGTCGATCGCATGGCGCGCTATGCCGCCCGTCTCGCGGGCTTCGCGCCGGCGCAGTAAGCCGGCTTTGGTGATGTTGCGATCCCGCGGTTGACGCTTTGTCGCCGCATCGCGTCCTACAATTTTCTTGCCTTGTGCCGGGCGGCATGGTTTCTCCCGGCACAATCTTTCATCGGAGTACCATCATGCCCTCAGCGCCCCGCCTGCTGATCGTTGAAGCCCGCTTTTACGAGGACATCGCCGACGAATTGCTGTCCGGCGCCGTGGCCGCGCTGGAAAGCGCCGGAGCGCAGTTCGACAAGGTTTCTGTTCCCGGCGCGCTCGAGATTCCCGCGGCCATCGCCATGGCGCTTTACGCCGCGCAGGATGGCGGCGTGGAATATGACGGCTTCATCGCGCTGGGCTGCGTCATTCGCGGCGAGACGTCGCATTACGACATCGTCGCCGGTGAATCCGCGCGCGCGCTGATGGATCTCGCGCTCGAGGAATGTCTGGCGATCGGCAACGGCATCCTGACGGTCGAGAATTCGGCTCAGGCCTGGGCCCGCGCCCGTGTGTCTGAAAAGAACAAGGGCGGCGGCGCCGCCGAGGCTGCGCTCGCCATGATCGCCCTGTCGCGAAAACTGGGTGTATAGGACGATGGCTGCCGGGGCGACGCGCGGCGAGGAGACGGGCAGAACGGCCAACAAGCGCGGGGCCGCACGCCTTGCGGCGGTGCAGGCGCTCTACCAGATGGACCTCACGAGCGCGGGGCTGCTGGACGTCGTCGCCGAATATGAAAACCTCCGCCTCGGCCAGGAAATCGACGGCGAGAAATATCTTGCCGCGGATGCGGGGTGGTTTCGTGGCATTGTCTCGGGCGTCGTTACCGACCAGAAGGTGATCGACCCGATGGTCCATGCGGCGCTGACGCCCGACTGGCCGCTTTCGCGAATCGACACCCTGTTGCGATGCATGTTGCGTGCAGGCGTATTCGAACTCCTGAACCGTCGCGACGTGCCCGCCAAGGTGATCATCTCCGAATATGTCGACGTGGCGAAGGCCTTCTACGGCGAGGACGAGCCCAAGATGGTCAATGGCGTGCTGGACCGGATTGCCCGCGAATCCCGCCCGCAGGAGATGGGCGCAAGGCCGCAGGCTTCCGGCGTCGCGAATGCTGCCGATGACAAAGCCGGAGAATAGCACGGCCCCAGA
>JAUIBM010000348.1 GCA_030428345.1 Alphaproteobacteria bacterium
GGGCGCGCCTCGACCTGGCGGTCGGCGTACCCGCCACCCTGCTGATCGAAGCCGCGAACGCCATGGCCGATTGCGGCATCGCAATTGCCGCGCAGGACTGCCACCACAATCTTTCAGGTGCGCATACAGGCGACATTTCCGCAGAGATGGTCGCCGATTGCGGGGCGAGGTACGTCATTGTCGGCCACTCGGAACGACGCACGGACCACCGAGAAAGCGATGGAGACATACGCCAGAAGGCCCAGGCTGCGCTTCGCGCCGGATTGACGCCCATACTGTGCATCGGAGAGACGAAACAGCAGCGCGACGACGGGCTGACGCTCGCCATTCTGGCGGAGCAGCTTGAGCACTCCCTGCCGGATTCGCCCGAACTGGTGATTGCCTACGAACCGGTATGGGCGATCGGAACCGGACTGACGCCAACGCTGGAGGATGTCACCAAGGCGCACGCCTTTATCCGCCATACGCTTACGCGCCGCTTCGGCGAGGCGGGCTCGGGCATCCGGATCCTGTATGGCGGGTCGGTCAAGCCTTCCAATGCCGGCGACATCCTGGCTGTCGCGAATGTCGACGGCGCGCTGGTCGGCGGGGCAAGCCTGAAGGCCGCAGACCTGATGGCGATATGCCGGTGCGTGCCGGTATGAGCCTGCCGGTGCCGACGGCGGGTTGCCCAGGCGACAATGTTCTCCTTTAAATCCGAAGCTCAAACGCCCATATTGCGGCTGCGCCTCTCGGGGCGCGAACAGGGCTCACACAACGGGCGGCAATCGTGAAACGGAAGTTGACCACCGTGTTCTGCGCCGATGTGCAGAGCTATTCCAAGATGATGGCGCGCGACGAAGCGGACACGCTCCAGCGCCTTCGCCGCTACCGAACCATCATGGAAGGGCTGTTCGAGCGCCATGACGGGCGCATGGTCAACACCTGGGGCGATGCGGTGATCGCCGAATTCTCCAGCGTCGTGGAAGCCGTTCGCTGCGCCGTCGAAATCCAGGACGCGCTGTCGGCCGAAAATCGCGACCTGCCGCAGGATCGCCAGATGTGGTTTCGCATCGGCGTCAATCTCGGCGATGTGATGCATGACGACGGCGACATCTATGGCGACGGGGTCAATGTCGCCTCGCGGCTTCAGGAGCGTGCAGAAGCGGGCGGCGTCATGGTCTCGGAGAGCGTCTATCAGTTCGCCCACAAGCAACTCGCCATCGGCTTCGATTGCGCCGGCCCGCAACAGGTCATCGACGACCAATTGCCGGTGGTCGGGTATCGGGTCCGGATCGGCGGGGCGAACAGCCCTCGTTCCGAGGAGGAGGCTGCCGCTTTCCAGGCGCCGCCGCACGATCCGGGGCGAAGGCCCCCGCCGGGAGCTGCGTCGATTGCCGGAACCGCGCCTCCCGCCGGGCCTATCGAGTGGATAACGGGCGTGCTGGAAGCGGGGGCGCGCTGGTATTCGCGGCAGGATCGGCGCGTTCGCCGCGCGGCCTTCATGATCGCCTTCTTCTTCGCGATCAACCTGCTGTTCACGGGTCTTGCCACCCCGTGGTTCATCTTTCCTTCCGCGCCTTTCGCTCTCTACATCCTGATGCGCGGCGCCAAGGGAGAGAAGGATTGACCGGCGCGGCGGCCCGCAGGGCTTTATTTATGGCCGGGCGTCGTGTAAGAGCCGCAACCTGTCCGCATGCAGCCGGAATTGCGGTAGCGAACCTCGTCCGGCAAGCGCTTGGCGCCTGCATGGATTTACGCATTCGGATCGGATAACTGGATAGGTCATGGAAACTGTACTCATCGTGATCCACCTGATGGTGGTGCTGGCGCTTGTCGGCGTTGTGCTGCTGCAGCGCTCTGAAGGCGGTGCGCTGGGAATCGGCGGAGGCGGAGGCGGTGGCCTCATGTCTGCCCGCGGTGCGGCCAATGCGCTCACCCGGACGACAGCCATCCTTGCGGCGGCGTTCTTCGCAACGTCCATCCTGCTCGGCGTGCTCGCCAAGATCGACCAGGGGCCGGGCGGCATTCTGGATCAGGTGCCCACGACGCAGGGCCAGCCGGCCAGCGGAGGCGTCTTCGATCAGCTCGCGCCGCAGACGCAGCCCGCCGCGCCTGCTCCTGTCGCGCCTTCCGGCCCGCAAGTGCCAAGCGGACAATAAGGTCCCGGCAGGATCGTTTCGGCGCCCGGCCGTGCGGCCGGGCGCTTTTCTTTTGTGGCTGCAGTCCAGCGCAATCGTCTTTGCGAATCGGGCAAAACGGAGTAGGGATCGGCTCCCATGGCGCGATATGTATTCATCACCGGCGGCGTGGTTTCGTCCCTAGGGAAAGGCATCGCCGCAGCGGCCCTCGGGGCCCTGCTTCAGGCGCGTGGCTACCGGGTCCGGATCCGCAAGCTCGATCCCTATCTCAATGTCGATCCGGGCACGATGAGCCCCTATCAGCACGGTGAGGTTTTCGTCACCGACGACGGCGCGGAGACGGACCTCGACCTCGGCCATTACGAGCGTTTCACCGGCCGCTCGGCCAACATGGCCGACAACATCACCACCGGCCGGATTTACAAGAACATCATCGAGAAGGAACGCCGCGGCGACTATCTGGGCGCGACGGTGCAGGTGATCCCGCACGTGACGAACGAAATCAAGGATTTCGTCGTCTCGGGCAATGACGATTTCGACTTCGTGCTGTGCGAGATCGGCGGCACGGTCGGCGATATCGAGGCGATGCCGTTCCTGGAGGCGATCCGCCAGCTTGGCAACGAATTGCCGCGCATGAGCGCGGTCTATATCCACCTGACGCTGATGCCGTTCATTCCCGCCGCCGGCGAGCTGAAGACCAAGCCGACCCAGCATTCGGTGAAGGAACTGCGTTCGATCGGCATCGCGCCGGACATCCTGCTGGTGCGTGCCGACCGGGCGATTCCAGCTGAGGAGCGCCGCAAGCTGTCGCTGTTCTGCAATGTGCGGGCCTCTGCCGTGATCCAGGCGCTCGACGTCGCGCATATCTATGACGTGCCGATGGCCTATCACGCGGAAGGGCTGGACGAGGAAGTGCTCGCCGCCTTCGGCATCGACCCGGCGCCGAAACCGCGCATGGAGCGCTGGGAGCAGGTAGCCGGGCGCATTCACAACCCTGAAGGGGAAGTGACCATCGCGATTGTCGGCAAATATACCGGCCTGAAAGACGCCTACAAATCCCTGATCGAAGCCCTGCATCATGGCGGGATGGCCAACCGGGTGAAGGTCAATCTGGACTGGATCGAATCCGAGATATTCGAGAAGGAAGACCCGACCCCCTGGCTCGAGCGCGTTCACGGGATTCTCGTGCCGGGCGGATTTGGCGAGCGCGGCGCGGAAGGAAAGATCCAGGCCGCCCGGTTCGCGCGGGAGAAGAACATTCCCTATTTCGGCATCTGCTTCGGCATGCAGATGGCCTGTATCGAGGCGGCGCGGTCGCTGGCCGGGATCGAAAAGGCGTCCTCGACGGAGTTCGGACCGACGGGCGAGCCGGTTGTCGGCCTGATGACCGAATGGCTGAAGGGCAACATGCTGGAAAAAAGGCAGGCGGCCGGGGATCTCGGCGGCACGATGCGGCTGGGCGCCTACGCGGCGCAATTGCGCCCGGGCACGAAAATCGCCTCGATCTACAACGCCACAGAAATCTCCGAGCGGCACCGCCATCGCTACGAGGTCAACATAGATTACCGGGAGCGGCTTGAGGCCTGCGGTCTCGATTTCGCTGGCTTGTCGCCCGACGGCATCTTGCCCGAAACCATCGAATATGCCGACCATCCGTGGTTCATCGGCGTGCAATATCACCCGGAACTCAAGTCCCGGCCCTTCGAGCCGCATCCGCTTTTCGCCAGCTTCATCGGCGCCGCCGTCGAGCAAAGCCGGCTGGTCTAGGCCGCCGTTGCTACGACAAGCCTGCGCGCTTGCTTCCCAATTTCCGGCGTTTGGCGCATAATCGGGCGGGGTGTCCGATAATCGCTCCTGCACGACGGCAGGGACGGGGGAGTGCGACATTGGGAAAGAATTTCTGCAGGCCGATCCTGATACTGGTCTTGTTTGCCCTAGCGACGATCGCCCCGGCGCAAGCCGCGCCGCATCTCATCCTTGAGTTGAAGACGGGCAAGGTCCTGTCCAGGAGCCAGGAATTCGACCGCTGGTATCCGGCCTCGCTGACCAAGCTCATGACCGTCTACACGACGTTCGAGGAAATCAAATCCGGCCGCCTGACCTTGCTGTCGCCCGTTCGGGTGTCGGCCCGAGCGCTGG
>JAUIBM010000349.1 GCA_030428345.1 Alphaproteobacteria bacterium
ATGCTCAACTCCTATTCCGGCTGGGCGGCGGCGGGCATCGGCTTCACGCTCGGCAACATGGCGCTGATCATCACCGGCGCGCTGGTCGGCTCGTCCGGCGCGATCCTCAGCTACATCATGTGCAAGGGCATGAACCGCTCGTTCATCTCGGTCATCCTCGGCGGCTTCGGCGGCGAGACGGCGGCTGCCGGCGGCGATGACGGGATCGACCGTACGGTCAAGCAGGGATCGGCCGAGGACGCGGCCTTCCTGATGAAGAACGCCTCCAAGGTGATCATCGTGCCCGGATACGGCATGGCCGTCGCCCAGGCGCAGCACGCGCTGCGTGAAATGGCCGACAAGCTGAAGGAAGCCGGGGTCGAGGTGAAATACGCGATCCATCCGGTCGCCGGCCGCATGCCGGGCCACATGAACGTGCTGCTCGCCGAGGCCAATGTGCCCTATGACGAGGTCTTCGAGCTCGAAGATATCAACTCGGAGTTCTCGCAGGCCGATGTCGCCTTCGTCATCGGCGCGAACGACGTGACCAATCCGGCGGCGCGCGACGACAAGTCTTCGCCGATCTACGGCATGCCGATCCTCGATGTCGACAAGGCGGCAACCTGCCTCTTCGTCAAGCGCTCGCTCGGATCGGGCTATGCCGGCATTGACAACACGCTGTTCTACAAGCCGAATACGATGATGCTTTTCGCCGACGCCAAGAAGATGGTGGAGAACATCGTCAAGAATCTCGACTGACGCTCCCGGGAACGGGGATTGGGAAAGCCGCGACGGACCGGTGGTGCGTCGCGGCTTTTTCGATTCAGCGGCGACGCGCCAGAAGGACGCTGTGAAAGTCGCAGTCGGCGTCCTCGGGAACGAAGTCCACGATTTCGATATCCAGACCCGACAGGATGGCGCGATACTCCTCGGGCGAAAGGCTGGCGTGATAGACGCGGTCGTCGCCCACCCTGCCGTCGACCTCTCCGTCCTCCGGTCCCACGGTAAGCATCAGTGCGCCCCGCGGACGAAGATGCTCCGCCAGCCGCGGCAGGACCAGGCGTTGCTCCGCCCGCGTGAGGTGGAAGAAGCTGTCCCAGCCGAAAATGCCGTCGAAGGTCTTGGGAAGTCGCAGGTCGCGCATGTCGGCGAGGCGCCAGTCGCCCTGCGGGAATCGCGACCGCGCAAGGCGCAGCATTTCCATCGATGCGTCGACCCCGGTCAGATCGAAGCCGAGCGAAAGGATATAGGCGGCGATCGGCTCTGCCGAGCCGCAACCCAGATCGAGCACCTCGCCATGCTGGGGAATGAGCTCGAGGAAGCGATCGATCCAACCGCGTTCATGCAGATCCTTGCTGCGTTCGGCGTCGAAGCGGAGTGCGTTTCGCTCATAGATCTGCTGCGTCAGTCCGGCGAGGCCGGAAATGTCAGATTGGTCGGTGGCGCCGGTCATGCGGTCCCCGTATCTTCGGTGTGAAATGAACGCCCGGCGGGCCAGTTCACCCGCGCGTGCGGGTCATGCCCTCGCGGGCGATCGCCAGATTGCTGTCGAGCGCGAAGGCCCGGGCATAGGATTTGAAGGCCCGCGATTTCTGGCCCCTTTGCTCATAGACCAGGGCCTGATTGGCCCAGGCCTCGGCGAATTTGTCGTTCAGCCGCAGGGCGCGGTTGATGTCCTCCAGCGCATTCTCCAGATCGCCTGAAGCCAGATAGGACACGCCGCGGCTGTTATAGGGTTCGGCAGCGTCGGGCTGCAGCGAGATCGCGGTCGAGAAATCCTCGATCGCCTGGTTGTGCTGGCCGCGCTTCTGGTAGATCAGCCCGCGCGAATGATAGGCGCGCGGATTGGTGCTGCCGATCTGGATGGCGCGCTGGAAATCGCGCAAGGCGCGATCGTCCTGCCCCGCGAGGCGGTAGACATTGCCCCGCCCGACATAGGCCTCGTCATATTGCGGGTTGATCTTCAGTGCGCTCGAATAGTCGTTGATCGCGGCAACCTGATCGTCGATCGAGCGATAGACCAGCGCCCGGTTGGCGAACGCCTTGTAGAAGCGCGGGTTGAGCTCGATTGCCCGGGTGAAATCGGCCAGTGCCTCGCGACTGCGGCCGGCCTGTCCGTAGGCTGCGCCGCGAACATTGTATGCCTCGGCCGACTTGGGATTGCGTTCGACCACCGCGGTGAGGGAAGCGATATTGGCTTCCGAGCCCTGCGCCTTGTCGATCGTGATCGAATCGGTGACGGTGCTAGGGTTGCAGGCGGCAAGCGCCAGCATCAAGGTCGTCGCAAGAATACGGCTGGTGACGGGGTGCATCACGGGCGGCCCAGGGGCTTGCAGCCGGTATAGCGGCCTCGTTGCAGATATCCGGCCGATCCTGCCCGCCCGGAATACGATATGGCGGAGAAGGCTGTTGCCGTCCCCGCCCGCGAACATAGCGCAATTTTGGGCAAAAAAGCGGCGCCTGGCGCGCCTGCTGCGGTGCCGATTACTTTACGGGGCGCGGCTTCATCGGCAGCAGGCCTTCGCGCTGTGCGCGCTTGCGGGCCAGCTTGCGGGCGCGGCGAACGGCTTCGGCCTTTTCGCGGGCGCGCTTTTCCGAGGGCTTCTCATAGAAATTCCGCAACTTCATCTCGCGGAAAACGCCTTCGCGCTGCAGTTTCTTTTTCAGCGCGCGAAGCGCCTGGTCAACGTTGTTGTCGCGTACGAGTACCTGCACGTTCGATCCGTTCCCTTGCCTGTTTCAACAGGACCATACAGCCTGGTCCCTGGTCAATTTCCGGCGGCGCGTTCGTGATGTGCATCCTCATCCCCAAAGTCAGAGCGCGGATTGCGCCGACCCGAAGGTCGATTGCGAACCGCCCCACTCCGGCTGAAAACCAAGTCTTTCGGGACAATCGATGCAGGCGTTGCGGAACGCACCGCTGCCTGAAGGTCGTGCCTATAACGGAATCACGAGCGTTTGTCCACAGCAGCGGCGGCGCGAACTCCGGTTTCAGCGCCCCTGCCGGCGCGGGAAAAGCGTTGTGACATGGCCCATCTTGCGGCCCTCGCGGACCTGCCGCTTGCCGTAGAGGTGCACCATGGCGTCACCGCTCTCCAGGAACTCCGCCGCGCGATCCACATCATGCCCGATCAGGTTTTCCATCCGGCAATCGCTGTGGCGCCCGGGGTCTCCCAGCGGCAGGCCGCAGATCGCCCGGATGTGCTGCTCGAATTGCGACACGAGGCAGGCCGCCTCCGTCCAATGGCCCGAATTATGGACGCGTGGCGCGATCTCGTTGACGTACAATTCGCGGCCCGAGACGAAGAATTCCACGCCCATCACGCCGCAATAGTCGAGCGCCTCCAGAATTCCGCGCGCAATCGACTTGGCCTGCTCGGCAAGAGCGGGGTCGATTTTCGCAGGCAGGGTCGAAGTGCTCAGAATGCCGCCTTCATGCACATTTTCCGCGGGGTCGTAGGCGCGGAAATCCCCGGTGGCGGAGCGCGCGGCGATCACGGAAATCTCCCGGTCGAAATGGACGAAGCCTTCGAGGATGCAGGGTTGGGAGGCAATGAGTTCCAGCGCTTGCGCCATGCTGTCGATATCGTTGATGCGAACCTGGCCCTTGCCGTCATAGCCGAGCCGCCGCGTCTTCACGATGCCTTCCCCGCCCGTCTCCAGCAGGGCGTCGCGGAGTTCCTCTTCCGTCTCCACCGAAAAGAATGGCGCGGTTCTGGCGCCGGAACTCTGCAGGAAACTCTTCTCGGCAAGCCGGTCCTGGCTGCGCTCCAGCGCCAGCGGGCCGGGACGCACGGGCACAAGCCTTGCCAGGTGCCGTGCGGTGGCGACGGGGATATTCTCGAACTCATAGGTGACGACCGAGCAATGGTCGGCGAACGCACCCAGCGCGGTGAGATCGTCATAGGCCGCGCAGAAATGGCGCGGGCAAAGATCGCCCGTCGGGGGATTTCGATCCGGATCGTAGAGCGCGACGCGGTAGCCGAGGCGGAAAGCGGCAAGCGCCATCATGCGGGCAAGCTGGCCGCCGCCCAACATGCCGATGACGGCCCCCGGCGCCAGAGTTGCAGAACCCGGTTCGCTCATCTGATTTCAAGCCTCGTTCGAGGGGGTCATCGCCACGGCGGCGGCGCGCGCATCGCGCCATGCGCCGATCCGCTCCGCCAGGGCCGGATCGTTCAGAGCCAGCACCTGGGCTGCCAGAAGCGCGGCGTTGGTTGCGCCGGCCTTGCCGATGGCGAGCGTTCCGACCGGCACGCCCGAGGGCATCTGGAC
>JAUIBM010000350.1 GCA_030428345.1 Alphaproteobacteria bacterium
ATCGGCGTGAATCTTGACGGTCACATGGTCGGCGTGACCGGCCAAAGCCTCGTCAATGCCGTTGTCCACGACCTCGTACACCATGTGGTGCAGGCCGGAGCCGTCGTCGGTGTCGCCGATATACATGCCCGGCCGCTTGCGCACGGCGTCCAAGCCCTTGAGGACCTTGATCGAATCGGCGCCGTACTCGGCGTCGTTGTCGGGCATTTCTGTCATGTTTGTTTCCGGAAGGGTTGACGCATCTCGCGGGGCGCAGTCGGGACTCGTGATTCGCGCCCTAAACTTGCTTCAATATAGGGTTTTTCGGCCTCAAAACCAAATCGCGGGAGGCGTTTGCCGGGCCTGCTCATGTGGATGACGCCCGAGTTTCAGGCGCGGGCGAGAATCCAGCCGGCGGTCGAGGCCATGGCGACCGCGGCAAAGCGGTTGAGAATGCGCAATGCGGAGGGATTGCGCAGCGCGGCGCGGGCCCTTGCCGCCAGCGCCACATAGGGCAGGAGCACCGTGTAGAGCACGCATATCGTGATCCCGGCGAGCATGGCGAAACCGGTCGGCGTGACCGCGCCCAGATCGATGACGGCCGGCACCAGCGCCAGGTAGAACACGATGGTCTTGGGGTTGCCGAGCGTGACGGCGAGTCCCGCCAGGAAGGAGGCCAGCCCGTCGCGCCTGCCGGGCGCGGCCTTGACCTCGGATACGGAGATTCCCGAGCGCCAGAAGTTCCAGGCAAGGCGCAGGAGATAGAGCGCGCCGGCAATCCGCACGACAAGAAAGACCGAGGCGAAGGTCTTCGCCAGGAAGGCGAGGCCCGCCACCGCGAGCAGCAGATAGATCAGGTCGCCCAGAACGAGGCCCGTGAGCATGGGCAGGGTGCGGCGCAAGCCCGTGCCCAGTGCCCGGCCAACCAACGCGGCGATACCGGGACCGGGGATCGCGGCGGCGATCGCCAGCGCAAGGCCATAGGCAAGAAAGGAACCGATTGTCATTTCGCAGCCAGTGCCACAAACTGCGCGCCAAGACAATCGCCTGGGTGGGCTGCTTGCGGAGCGTCGAAGCCGGTCAGACTCCCGTCGATCCGAACCCACCGGCGCCGCGGCTGCTTTCCGCCATCGCGCTGCGCCGCTCCACCGCGACCTGGACATAGGGCGCGACGACCAGTTGCGCGATGCGCATACCGCGCTCGATGGTGAAATCGGCATCGCCAAGATTGATCAGCAGCACTTTCAATTCCCCGCGATAATCCTGATCGATCGTGCCCGGCGCGTTGAGCACGGTGACCGCGTGCTTCAGCGCAAGGCCCGAGCGCGGCCGCACCTGTCCCTCGTGCCCCGAAGGCAGTTCGACAGCCAGCCCGGTCGGAACGAGCGCCCTCTCCCCCGGCTTTAGCACCAGCGGCTCAAGGAGCGCGGCGCAAAGATCCATGCCGGCCGAACCCGGCGTCTGATAGGCTGGAAGGTCCAGACCCTCGCCATGCGGCAGCGTGACGAAGCCGGCGGCGGGCATCTCTCTGGCGGTTTCCATGGGGGCTCCTGGCATCTGGACATCGGCGTTGGGGCTCGGATCGGCCGCGGGTAGGCACGGTAATTCCGGCCGGCAATGGAGGCGCCGGGCGACCGTTCAATCGCAGAAACACTTCGCCGAAACCGGCGTCAAGCTCAAGCGCCCGCTGGTCCCGCATCACGATCTTCCCGCCGCCAACAATGGCGTCTATTTCAGAAGCACGCTGTCCAGCACATCCATGTATTTCCTCATGAACCACGGGCGCATGTGACCCCGGTCCTTGTAGATCGGTCGCCCATCCGCGCCCATGGCGCGGCACAGCCCATCGGGGCAGATGATCTGCGACTGGCGCACCGTCTCGACGGGCGTTCCGGCGAACATCGTTTCCATCTTCTGCTCAAGGGCCTTCTGCTTCTCGTCCATCGCGAATTCGCGCGGCGTAACCGTCAGGTCCCACACGAAGACCGGCCTGCGCTCCGCGTCGGGATTGAGAACGCGCTTGGGATCGAAACCGGGTCCTCTGGGATTGTCGAGCAGCACCACGACCTTGTATTTCTTCGCCAGTTCCAGGCAGAACTGACGGAACGATTGCATGGCGAGTTCCACGCCTTCAGCGGTCCCCAGGCCCACGCGCCGGCCTTTGTCCTCGTAGTAATAGGTCGAGACTTTGCGTGGAATGAGATAGCTGTTGAACGATCCTCCGAGAACGACGGTTTCAACCGGATTGCTTTCCAGCACTGATTCCAGGCGCTGGAAGATATCCCTGCATTGAACATGCTTGTCCTCGAACACCTCGGGTATTGGAGGACATCCACCTGCGGTGACGAAAGTCACCTCCTTCGAGAGGCCTTTCTCATACTCTTGCCGGACCCTGGGGCCGTATTGCTCGATGTGGGAATCCCCGAAGAACACCACGCTTGCCGGAGCGCTGCTGGTGGCGGGATGGATCTTCCCGTTCGTCTCAACGTTGACCAGGCCATCGGGATATTCCCAATCGCCGATCGCGGCCTGCACCTCTTCGAGCACGGTGCGCACTTCGCCGAGACTTTCGTGCCGGGCGGGAAAGCCGGCCGTCAGGAAGGTCGCGCTGCCCCATATTGCGGGAACGAGCATGGCGACGAGCAGGATTGCTGCATTTCTCGAAAGCGCCTTGCTGAGCCTGATCGGCTTCTCGATGAAGATGTAGGTCAACCAGGCGAGAACGATCGAAAGGATCACGGCCGCGATCAGCGTGGATGTCGGCGGCGATTCTCCCTCGATTATTCGCAGGAACGAAAGAATGGGCCAGTGCCAGAGATAGAGCGGATAGCTGATCAGGCCGATCCAGACCGCCGGCCTGCTCATCAGAACGGTCCGGTTCAGCCAGGCGCCCGGCCCTGCCGCGATGACCAGCACCGCGCCCAGAACGGGGATAACCGCCCATCCGCCGGGATAGACCAGCCCTTCGTCGATGAACGCAATGCCGCAGGCAAGCAGGACAGCGCCTGAAACGGAAAAGAGGTTCGCAAGAATGCGCGCACCCGCTTCCCCGTCCGACAATCTTGCGATCCGCGCCAGCTTCTCCCCCGCCCTCGCCTGAAGCAACTGGATGTGCGGGCGATTGCCGCGCGCCACCCACGCCAGCAGGCCGCCGCTCAGCAATTCCCAGAACCGGCCGGTCGGCAGGAAGAAGATTTCGACAGGCAGGGAACTGGCGAGGCCGACATTGGAGGCGAAGGAAGCGAGGGCCACGACGCAGGTCAGCAGCATCAGGCCGATGCGATACCGCCAGGCCAACCACAGGGCGAGCGGCCAGATCAGGTAGAACTGCTCCTCTACGGCCAGGCTCCATAAATGGAGCATGGGCTTGGTGAATGCGGCGCCATCGAAATAGCCCGACTCGTTCATCAGCACGAAATTGGTGAGGAATACCGAGCCGCTCGCCACATGCTTTCCGAGCTGGGCATATTCATCGGAGAGAAGCGTGAGCCATCCGACCGCCAGGCTTGCCGACATCACGAGGATGAGCGCCGGGAAGATGCGCCTGACGCGGCGGGCGAAGAAATCGACGAAACCGAACCTGTCGTGTTCGAGGCCTTCGTATATCAAGCCGCAGATGAGATAGCCGCTGATCACGAAGAATATGTCGACGCCTGTGAAGCCACCCGGCAAGGACGCGGGAAATGCGTGGAAAATCACCACGGAGAGGACGGCAATCGCTCTCAACCCGTCTATGTCGGCGCGGTACTTCAATAGGTCGGCCTTCGGGAGATTGGTCTTCTTTGGAAAACCCGCAAGCGCAGATCGGGTCCAGCAATGGTAGCGGTGGCGACATTCCGGTTTGAATCGCCAGGCGGCATGGTAGCCGGGCCCTATCCGCTTTTCAAAGCGCTTTCTCGCCCGTCATCATGCGGGACCGTGCGATCACGGCAAGCCGACCGCGAGGGGAGTCAGGCGCCGCAAGGTTAGACGGCATGGCGCGGCGCTGGCGAGCCGGCAGTCTTCGGATGAGTCGTCCTAACGTGCCGTCTGTCGCTCCGGCCTGCGCTGCAGCCTCTCGGCCTCGCGCAGCGCGATCCGCTTGTGCATGTGCACCATCATCGCCGTGGCGAAAAGCGGCGTCAGCAGATTGAGGATCGGCACCGCCATGAAACCGGCGATCACCAGCCCGGCCATGAAAACGGTAAAGCTGTTGGCGCGTCGCATTGCGCTCGCCTCGGCTTCCGGCCGGAACCGCATGGCGGCGAACTGGAAATACTCCCGCCCGATCAGCCA
>JAUIBM010000351.1 GCA_030428345.1 Alphaproteobacteria bacterium
GCCTCGCGCAGATCGCCACGCCTTCCACCGGCATTCGCCTTGTCCGCCATTGCGCCCCCAGCCACCGTGAACAACCGGACCGACGGCGGTGCAGTTCCGCCTACCGGTAAGGCGGCACCGTATAGCCCGCCGGGGAAAGCGTAAATATCTCGCATCCGGTATGCGTGACGCCGACTGCATGCTCGAACTGGGCGGAAAGCGAGCGATCGCGCGTCACCGCCGTCCAGCCGTCGGCCAGGACCTTCACGCCCGCGCGGCCCAGATTGATCATCGGCTCGATGGTGAAGATCATGCCGGGCTTGAGTTCCACGCCCTCGCCGCGTCGGCCGTAATGCAGGATGTTGGGCGCGTCGTGAAACAGTTGGCCAACCCCATGGCCGCAGAAGTCGCGCACCACCGAGCAACGCTCGCCTTCCGCGAATTCCTGGATTGCCGCGCCGATATCGCCTGTATGCGCGCCGGGGCGCACCTCGGCTATGCCGCGCATCAGCGATTCATAGGTGACCTCGATCAGCCGCTCGGAGGCGCGCTTGATCTCGCCCACGGGGTACATACGGCTCGAATCGCCGTGCCAGCCGTCGAGAATCAAGGTCACGTCGACATTGACGATGTCGCCCTCGCGCATCGGCTTGTTGTTGGGGATGCCGTGGCACACGACATGATTGAGCGAGGTGCAGGTGGACTTGGTGTAGCCGCGATAGTTCAGCGTCGCGGGAAGAGCGTCATGGGCGATGGCGAAATCATAGACGAAATCGTCGATCACCTGCGTCGGTACGCCCGGGCGCACAAGGTCGCTGATCTCGTCGAGGCAACGCGCCGTCAGTTGTCCGGCCCGGCGCATGCCCTCGAAATCAGTCTGGGAATAGAGCCTGATCGCCCCGGTGTTCTTCATCGGAGCCAATCCGGCGTCGATATAATTCTGCATTGGCTCTCTGCCTGCTCCTTTTCGGGGCGCCGCCGCGTTGGTTCGACAGTCCGGTTTTCAACCGTCCATATGGTGTGTGCGGTGGCGCATGTCACCAAATTGCATTATCCGTCGCAGTCATCAAGCGGGGCGAGCTGCGTCCGGCGGGTTCGCGCGGGGATGTTGCCGATCGGCACGCGTCAACGCCAGAAGCGGAGACGCGATCATGAGACGCGGCAGGACATGGGGAATAGGATTCGGCCTGCAGCGCATCGGTATCGTCGCCCTGCGCTTTCCGATCCTCTTCACCCTGGCGATCGCCATCATCTCCGCCGCGGCCGCCTATCACGTCGCCAATCTGCGCTTCGACGGCGATATCGCTTCGGTCCTGCCCGAGGACAGCACGGCATACCGGCAGTATTTCGACAATCGGTCCCGCTTTCGCGACTTTTCCCGCGACGTCACGGTTCTTGTGCGCTCCGACCGCCTTTTCACCGCCGCCGGGCTGGAAGCCCTGCGCGACCTGCAGCTTGAGCTTTCGCTCGCCAAGGGAGTCGGAGGCGTCACATCGATGTTCTCCCTGCCGGTCGCCGATCCGCAAACCGGGGAGATTGGCCAGTTCTTCCCGCCGGCATTCGAAAGCGACAGCCAGGCCAGGGAGTTGGTGGAGAAATTGCTGCGATCCTACCCGCAGGCGCGCGCGCTGGCGGCGCCGCAGGCCAACACCGCCGTTCTGCTGGTTTCGCTGCAGGCGGCGCAGGACGGCGGCGAACTTGTCACCGCGTCAAGCTATGAGGCGCTTCGCAAGGCGGTCGACGCGGCCGCTCCCGCGGATTTCAAGGTGTTCTATGCGGGCCTGACGCCGATCGCTACGACGATTGTCGATGCGCTGGTTTCGGACCAGATGCGCCTGACCATTGTCGGCCTGGTGCTGGGCATGGGCATCGGCCTTGCGGTCTTCCGCAATCTGGCGGCTGCCCTGCTGTGCGCCTTTCCGCCGGCCCTGACCGTGCTCTGGACTCTGGGCCTGTTCGGCGCACTGGGCGTGCCGATCAATTATCTGACGACCGTGCTGCCGACCCTCGCGCTGATCATCGCCTTTGCCGACGGCATCGTCCTGTATTTCCGCTGGCAGAGCTCCAACGCCACCGGCTCCGACCCGCAGGCCAATCTCCTGGAGGCCTTGCACAAGGTCGGTCCGGCGTCCTCGCTGACCTCGATCACCACCGTCTTGGCGTTTTTCTCCTTCTCCTTTGCCTCGGGCTCGGCCCTGCATCAATTCGCCTGGCTGGGCATGGCCGCCGTCGCGATCGCCTTTGTTGCCGTCATCGCCGGCATGCCCGTCGCCTGCCACTGGGCGATCCGCGTCGGGCTGATGAAGCAGGGCAGGGCACGCATTCCCGCGTTTTCGAGCCTGGGGGCAATGGTTCATGGCCGCATCGCCCGCCGCCCTTTGGCCATCGCGGTAGGCGCGCTCGTCGGCGTCGTGCTGCTCTCCACGGCTCATCTCGCCATCCGGCCGGAATACCGCATCACCGACTATCTGCCGAGGGCCTCTGAAGCACGCGAGGCGGAGCACCTTGCCAATACGCTGATCGGCGGACGGTCGATGCTGCTGTTCGCCATTCCGAAGATTCCCGGCGGGACGATCTTCTCGCCCGCCAATCGCGAGCGCCTGCGCGCCGTCGAGGCGGTGCTGGGAACGGAGTTCGATCCCTCGCACATCGTCTCGCCCAGTTCGCTGGCGCGCAATCTGGTCGATGATGCGGCGTTCGATCGTCTCGGCGAGCAATTGGAGGCGGCAAGCGCCGGTCGCGGCTCCAGTTTCGTCTCAAGCGACGGCGCAAGCATGCTCGTCGGGGCTCGCATACCCTCGAACCAGCCGATCGCAACAACCCTCGAACAGATCCGCTCGCTGCGCGCCGGCCTCGACGCGCTCGAATTCGGCCCGAAGATCGTCATCACCGGCTTCGATGTATTGATGGCGAGCGAATTTACCCGTTTGATCGATCAGTTGCGCACCAGCCTGCTGATTGCGATTTTCCTGGCGGTGTTGATCGTCGGCGTGGCGACGCGCTCGCCATTGCTCGCGGTCGCGGCGCTGACGCCCAACCTTCTGCCGATCTTCGCGGTCGAGTTCTTTGTCTGGACAAGGGGCGGCACCATCAATCTGTCGGAAGTGATCGCGCTGACGATCGCCTTCGGCATCGCCATCGACAATGCGGTGCATGTCATCAATTTCTTCGTGGCCGACCGCCGGGAAGGGCGCAGCGTTTCCGACGCCGTGCGCGGCGCGCTTCTGGAGGTGGCGCCGGCGCTTGCCGCCAGTACGGTGATCCTTTGCGCCGCCACGCTCGTAACCCAGATCAGCGTCCTGCCGATGCTTCCCGTCCTCGGGTTGCTGATGATCGCAACCCTGGCGGTGGCATTGGCCTCGAATCTGGTCATTCTGCCGGCCAATATTCTTGCCATGAAGCGCTTCTTTCCGGCGTCTTCGACCTCGCATGATTCGAACGGGACGACGCCGAACTTGCAGTGATGATCTGGAGGCCCGAATGAAAGACACCCGGCGAAGACAAGCGATCCTTCGAACCGTCCTGTCCGGCGCGACCGCGATCGTGTTGGTGCTCGCGCCGGTCGGCCCGACCCAGGCCCAGCAGTCCGCGCAGGCGGCGCAGAGCGCGGCCGCCTCGCCCGGCGAAACGGAAGATGCGGCCGAGAGGGGGACCGCCTTTCTCAGGCAGATGCAAGGTACCTACCGCGGGCGCGGCGTCGCCCTCATTCCCGGTCGGCCGAAAGAGGAAAAGGTGATCTGCCAGCTCACCAACCAGTTCGACGAGGAAGGTTCGGCCCTGGTGGTCGAGGGGGAATGCGCCTCGACCATGGGCAAGACCAGGGTGGAGGGTCGGTTGGCGCAGGAAGGCGAGCGGGTGACCGGATCGCTGATCAACGCGCTCAAGGGATCGACAATGACCAAATCGCGCGGCGTTTTCAGCGAAGACGGGGCGCTTGTGGTCTTCTCGAGTTTCGTGAACAATTCAAGCGGCAACCTGACGCGCACACGGCAGGTTATTCGCAAGGAAGAAGCCGGTTTCGCGGCCGATTTCTACACCTTCGACAACGCCACCGGAGAGTATGAACCGGTTGGCAGCATCGCCTTTGCCGCGGAGTGAGGATGTCATGACAGGCTATGTCGACCCGGACCGGGAACGATTTGCGATTTTCAAGGCGATGGTCAGCAACGGCCCCATCCAGATGCTCAATCTGGTCAGGCTGCGCGACACCGCCGTTTATGAAGACGGAACCATGGTGACGGGCAGCGAGGC
>JAUIBM010000004.1 GCA_030428345.1 Alphaproteobacteria bacterium
GACGGCGGCCGGCGAGAAGGCGGAGGAATATTTCGACGGCCAGGCGCGCGATCTCGACAGCAAGATGGTCGACAAGTTCAAGGAAGCCGGCGTCGAGGTCGTTTCCATGTCCAAGGACGACTACGACCAGTGGCTCGCGATCGCCAAGGAGACATCCTACAAGGATTTCGCCAAGATCGATGGCGGCCAGAAGCTGATCGACGAGGCGCTGGCGGTCGAATGACCGCATGAATGCCGGGCGTCGCGCATGCGGCGCCCGTTTCTCGGGGGGAAACGATGAAAGCCTTTGTTCGCGCCAGCGACGCGATATCCAGACTGTTCGGCGCGCTGTCCATGCTGCTGATCGCATCATCCGTGCTGGTGGTGACGCATATGGTCTTCGTGCGATACATGCTCAACCATTCGACGATCTGGCAGACCGAATTCGTGGTCTATGCGATCATCGCCTCCACCTTTCTGGGCGCGCCCTATGTGCTGCTGCTGCGCGGACATGTCGGCGTCGACCTGCTGCCCAACATGCTGCCGGCCGGGCCGGCGCGGGCAATGCGGACATTCGCCTCGGTGGTCAGCCTGCTGTTCTGCGCGGCGGTCGCCTATTCCAGCGCGCATTACTGGTATGAGGCGTTTTCCAAGGGCTGGACGACGGACACCGTATGGGCGATCCCGCTCTGGATCCCGCTCCTGCCCCTGCCCGTCGGCATGACGATGATCTGCATCCAATACCTCGCTGAAACCATGAAGCCGCAAGAACCGGCGGGCGTGGAAGGGTATGGCGCATGAGCCCGCTGGAAATCGGCATCGCCATCTTCGTCGCGCTGCTGGTGCTGTTCGCAACGGGCATGCCCATCGCCTTCGCGCTCGGCGCGGTCTCGGTCGGCGTGCTGCTTTTGACGGAGGGGGCCGGCTCGCTGGAGACGCTGGGCGAGACCTTCTTCTCCGGCCTCAATTCCTTCACCCTCGTCTCCGTGCCGATGTTCATCCTGATGGGCTCCGCGGTCGCGTCCAGCCCGGCAGGCAAGGATCTGTATGAGGCGCTGGATCGCTGGCTCAACCGGATTCCCGGCGGCCTGGTGCTGTCCAATCTGGGCGCATGTTCGCTTTTTGCGGCCCTGTCCGGCTCCTCTCCGGCGACCTGCGCCGCCATCGGCAAGATGGGCATCCCGGAAATGCGCAAGCGCGGCTATCCGCCAACCATCGCCGCCGGATCGATCGCGGCGGGGGGAACGCTCGGCATCCTCATTCCGCCCTCGATCACCATGATCGTCTACGGCATCGCGACGGAATCCTCCATCGGCCGGCTCTTCGTCGCCGGCATCCTGCCGGGCGTCATGCTGACGGCCCTGTTCATGGCCTGGACGATCTTCTCGTGCTGGCGCAGCGGGCTGAAGCTTTCCGATCTCGCCGAGCGCTACACCTGGCGTCAGAAATTCGCGATCCTGCCGCGCGTCCTGCCGTTCCTGGCGATCATCGTCGGCATCCTCTACGTGCTGTATGGCGGCGTCGCCACCCCTTCGGAGGCGGCGGGCGTGGGCGCGCTGTTCTGCCTGGTGCTGGTCGTTCTCGTCTACCGCATCTTCGCGAGCAAGCCGATCATCGCCATGTTCCGAGACACGGCGCGCGAATCGGTGATGATCATGCTGATCATCGCCGCCTCCGAGCTCTTCGCCTTCACGCTGTCCTCGACCTTCGTCACGCAGTCGATCGCCGAATGGATATCGACGCTTGACGTCAACCGCTGGGTGCTGATGGCGCTGATCAACGTCTTCCTGCTGATCGCCGGGTTCTTCCTGCCGCCGGTGGCGGTCATCCTGATGACGGCGCCGATCCTGTTGCCGATCATCCTGCAGGCAGGCTTCGACCCCTACTGGTTCGCCGTCATCCTGACGATCAACATGGAGATCGGCCTGATCACGCCGCCCGTCGGCCTCAACCTGTATGTGATCAACGGCATCGCCCCGGACATCTCGCTGCAGACGATCCTGCGCGGCTCGATGCCCTATGTGCTTTGCATGGTGCTGGCGATCGTCATCCTTTGCGTCTTTCCGGGCATCGTCACCTGGTTGCCCAATGCGATGATGGGCCGCGGCATATGACGCGATCGGGATTTCTGACCGACATCCTGTCCTCGATCTTCGAGCGCGGCGCGGCCCGGCTCGCCGAGCGCGACGACAGGCCGATCGAGGCGCTGTGCGCCGCCCTGCTTTCGGGAGAGGGAGAGGCGTCGGGCACGCGGATCGCCGCCGCGCTGCTGGACCGCTATGGCGGGCTGGACGCGGAAGGCAAGCATGCCTTCTTCGAGACGCTGTGCGAGCAATACGACATCGACACAGAGGCGGTGCGCGCCGACGCGGAAGCCTATGCCCGCACCCATGACAGCGCCGATCTGGCGCGGCTGATGCACGACGCCGAGCCGCGACGCCAGGAATTGCTGCGACGGCTCAACCGGGCCCAGGGGGCGACCGGCGCCCTGGTGCGCATGCGGGCGGACCTGCTCGACCTGCTGGCGCAAACGCCGTCCTTCCGCCGGGTCGACCTCGACTTCGACCACCTCTTCGCCTCCTGGTTCAATCGGGGATTTCTCGTGCTGCGCCGCATCGACTGGACCACACCCGCCAACATCCTGGAAAAGATCATCGAATACGAGGCGGTTCACGCCATCGACGACTGGGACGATCTGCGCCGGCGGCTCGCGCCCCCGGACCGGCGGTGCTTCGGCTTCTTCCATCCCTCCATGCCGGACGAGCCGCTGATCTTCGTCGAGGTCGCCTTGACGAAGGATATCCCCGATTCGATCCACTCGCTGCTGCTCGAGGACCGGGAACAGGTGGGCGAGGACGAGGCGACGACGGCCGTGTTCTACTCCATCTCCAACTGCCAGAGGGGACTTGCCGGCGTGTCGTTCGGCAATTTCCTGATCAAGCAGGTCGCGATGGATCTGAGCCAGTCGCTGCCCAACCTGAAGAACTTCGTCACGCTCTCCCCCGTGCCGGGGTTCAATGCCTGGCTCGCGAGCCAGGCGCAGCGGGATGGCGAAGAGGCGCAACCCGCCGCCGACGCCATCGCGCAGTTCCTGGCCAGCGAGGCGGAAAACCGTCTTGAGGACAATGCGGAATTTCTCAGCCGGCTCGCCGCGGAATATCTGTGCATCGCCAAGCGACGCGACGGGCGGCCGCTCGATCCGGTGGCGCGGTTTCACCTCGGCAATGGCGCGCGCCTGGAGCGGATCAACCCGGGCGCCGACCTCTCCCCCAAGGGGATCGCCGCCTCCAGCGGCGTGATGGTCAATTACCTTTACGATCTGAAGACGGTAGAGACGAATCACGAAGCCTATGCGCGCAACAAGGAAGTGATCGCGGCGCGCGCGATCCGCGCCCTGCTGAACGCCAAACCCCCGCGCGGTGACCAACGGAGATCTGACAATGTCCAACGTGCTCTATGACGCGCTCTACGGGCCCCATGTCGGCAGCGACAAGGCCTATATCACCAGTCCTTCGGGGCCGGCGCTTTCCTATGGCGCGTTCATGGAAGAAGCCGCGCGCATGGCGCATGCGCTGTGCGCCCTCGGCATCCGGCCGGGCGATCGCGTCGCTGTGCAGATCGCCAAGTCGCCGCAGGCCCTGGCGCTCTATGCCGCGACCGTGCAGGCCGGCGCGATCTTCCTGCCGCTCAACACCGCCTACACGCCGAGCGAAATCGACTATTTCGTCCAGAACGCCGAGCCGGGCCTGCTGGTCTGCGATCCGGCATCCCTCGCCGATCTGGCGCCGATCGCCGCGCGCGCCGGCGCCGCTCTGGAGACGCTGGCCGGCGACGGCACCGGCAGCTTCGCCGACAAGGCCGCCGGACAGCCCGGCGAATTCGCGACCGTCGACCGGGGCCCGGACGATCTGGCCGCCTTCCTATACACCTCCGGCACCACCGGGCGCTCCAAGGGCGCGATGCTCACGCATGACAATCTGCTGTCCAACGCCCGGGCGCTGACGCAGATCTGGCGGTTCACCGAAAAGGATGTGCTGCTGCACGCCCTGCCGATCTTCCACACCCATGGCCTGTTCGTCGCGGTCAACACGCTGACCCTCGCCGGCGGAGAGCTGATCTGGCTGCCCGGCTTCCAGATCGACCAGGTGATCGCCAATCTGCCCAGGGCCACCTCGATGATGGGCGTGCCGACCTTCTATACCAGGCTGCTCGACGATCCCCGGTTCACCCGCGAACTGGTCTCGCACATGCGCCTGTTCACCTCGGGCAGCGCGCCGCTGCTGGCCGAGACCCATGTCGCCTTCGAGGCGCGCACCGGGCACCGCATCCTCGAGCGCTACGGTATGACCGAGACCAATATGAGCACGTCCAACCCCTATGACGGGGACCGCCGCGCCGGCACGGTCGGCTTTCCCCTGCCCGATGTCGAATTGCGCATTTGCGAGCCGGAGACCGGCAAGGAATTGCCGAAGGGTGAAATCGGCGTCATCGAGGTGCGCGGTCCCAATGTCTTCAAGGGCTATTGGCGAATGCCGGAAAAGACCAAGGAGGAGTTCCGCGACGACGGGTTCTTCATCACCGGCGATCTGGCCCGCCTCGACGAGGACGGCTATGTGCAGATCGTCGGACGCGCGAAGGATCTGATCATTTCCGGCGGATACAACATCTACCCCAAGGAAATCGAACTGCTGCTGGACGAGCAGGCGGGCGTCCTGGAATCGGCGGTCGTCGGCGTGCCGCACCCCGATTTCGGCGAGGCGGTGGTTGCCGCGATCGTGCCGCAGAAGGGCGCCGATCTCGACCCCGCCGCGCTGATGTCGGCGATCCGCGACAAGATCGCCCGCTTCAAGCAGCCCAAGCAGATCCACGTGATCGACGAACTGCCGCGCAACACCATGGGCAAGGTGCAGAAGAACATCCTGCGCGAGCGTTTCGGCGGCGATTTCGCCGCCTGAGCCCGGTCGGGACTCTCGCCCGTCGGCGTCAATCGGCACATGATCGCGGAAGGAATGCGCTGGGGCGCGCCTCAGCGCAGCGTCCTGCGATATGGACGTACCCCGACGCGATACGCTAGCTTCGCAGAATCAATGGGTTCGCAATGGTTGGCGGGGCGACATGAGCAGGTTCAAGGACAAGGTCGCGGTCGTCACCGGGGCCGGTTCCGGTCTCGGGCGCGCACTGGCGCTGGCGCTTGCCGACCGCGGCGCGAAGCTGGCGCTCAGCGACATCGACGCGCAGAGCCTGGCGCAGACCGCCGAACTCGCCCGCGCAAGGGGCGCGCAGGTGCACACCCAGCAGCTCGATGTCAGCGACAAGGCCGCGATGAACGCCTATGCCGAGACGGTTCGCGAGCATTTTTCCGTCGTCCACCAGCTCTACAGCAATGCCGGCATCCTGCTTGGATCGCGGCAATTGCTCGACATGCGCGATAACCACATCGAACGGATCGTGCAGGTCAATCTGTGGGGCGTGATCTGGGGAACGCGGGCCTTTCTGCCGCATCTCATCGCCAGCGGCGAAGGGACGATCGTCACCATGTCGAGCCTCAACGGGCTGATGGGCCAGCCCGGGCTGAGCATCTATTGCGCGACCAAATTCGCCATTCGCGGCTTCACCGAGGCCCTGCGGTGCGAGGTGCTGAAGAACGAATATCCGGTCCAGGTGACCGTGGTCCATCCCGGCGGGATCAACACCAACATCGCCCGCGCTGCGATTCCCGACGACGCGGATCTGAGCGAAGAGGAGCGCGTGGAAGCGCGCGAGCGCGCCGAGGTCTATTACAAGAAGTTCCTGAAAATGCCGGCCGAAGAGGCGGTCGAGCAGATCCTGAAGGGTGTGGAGCGCGGCCGCAGCCGCATCGTCATCACCTCCGGCGCGCTGTTCATCGACAAGCTGGTGCGCCTGTTTCCCCAGAGCTATCCGAAGATCACCACCTGGATGTTCGCACGCCTGCTGAGAGACAGCTGACGCAGGGCCTTTGCGCCGGGCGAACGCAATTTCGCGCCATTGCCCGCCTTCCGTCGCGCGGGCCTTTGTGGCAAAGCGGGCGACGAACAGGGGAACCCAAGCATGATCTATGTTGTCGCCAAGCTCACCATCAAGCCCGGATCGCTGGAGGCGGTGAGCGCCGCCGCCAGGACCTGCATCGAGACGACCCTCAAGGAGGCCGGCTGCATTTCCTACGATCTGCACGCCAGCGTCAGCGAGCCCGAAACGCTGGTCTTTGTCGAACGCTGGGAGACCCGGGAGCATCTGACCGCGCATTCGAAGCAGCCGCATCTGAAGGTGTGGCGCGAGGCGAGCGAACCTTTCACGGTGTCGCGCACGATCGAGATCATCCATCCCGAGCGCGTCGAGACCTTCTGACAGGCCGGACCGCTTCTTCCGCTCCGGGCGATCAGGGACCAGCCAGGCCGGCGCCCGAATGCCTGGCGCGGGCGCGGTTTCGCCATCTATTTCAACCCCCTGCGGCCCAATGCGGGGCGGGGCACTGGACGCAAGCCCCCGAAGGCTGAATAATAGCCCTTGTCTGACAGGGGGCGCGCCAAGACAATGTCAGTGGAACTCGGCAGGCCACTCGAGGAATTCGTCGAATCGCTGGTTGCCTCGGGCCGATTTACTTCGCGCCGAGAAGTCCTGCGCGAGGGCGTACGCCTGATCCAGGAGCGTGAGGCGCGCGCCAGCGCCGTCAACCTGTTTCTGGCGGAGGCGCATGAAGACGCAGACGCCGCCCAGTCCCGGCCGATGGACGATGTCTTCGTCGATCTTCTGACCGAACTCGCCAGCCTTCGGGAACCCAAGAATGAGGGTTGAGTTCGCGCAGGCGGCGGAGCGCGATCTGCGGCAGATCGTCCTTATCGTGGGCACCGAGAATCCCGGGCGGGTGGTTTCCTTTGCGCTCGATCTGCGCAGCGCCGCGCGCGAGCTTGGCGACAGGCCGGAAAAATACCCGTTCGTCGCCGCGCGTGGCCGCGAGACGGTGCGCAAGCGCTCCTATCGAAACTACCAGTTCTTCTTTCGTCACGATTCGGACCGTGTCATTGTCCTGCGCATCGTCCACGCGACGAACCTTACCGAAGAATTTTCCGAAGGCTCGAAATGACGCTGCCGACCTGCTCCGCCATTACCCGGCATTTTCACCACCCGGCCGGCATGATCACGCTGGACGAGACCGCCCGCCACCGCCGGCGCATGCGCATGGTCTCCGACAATGGCGCCTGCTGCGCCATGGCGACGGGCTGATGCTGGACGATGGCAGGGTTATCGCCGTGATCGCCGCGCCCGAGGCGCTGTACGAGGTGCGCGGCCGCGATTCCCGCCATCTGCTGGCGCTGGCGTGGCAGATCGGCAACCGGCATCTGGCGGCGCAGATCATGCCGCAACACATCGTGATCCGGCGCGATCCGGTAATCCGCGACATGCTGACGGGCCTCGGCGCCGAGGTGCGCGACATCGAGGCGCCCTTCGACCCGGAGGGCGGAGCCTATGGCGACGCCCATGCCGGCCATCACCATGGCGAGGGACATTCGCACGGCCATGCAGACGGTCATCACCATCATGACTGACGCGCCGGCCATGGACCGCGGCGGCGCCGAGCCCGCCGCGCTGCTCCGGCTTCACGCCTGGCTGTCGCCGGTCTTTCCCACCGGCGGATTTGCCTATTCCGCCGGGCTGGAGCGTGCCGTGGCGGACGGAATCGTCACGGACGCCGCCTCCCTGCGCCAATGGATCGACACCCTGCTGACGCAGGGATCAGCCTGGAACGACGCCGTGCTGTTCGCGCTCGCCTGGCGCGCCGACGGGGAAGCCGGGATTTCCCGGATCGCCGAACTGGCCCAGGCGCTTTGCGGCTCGCACGAACGCCACCGCGAGAGCCTGCAACAGGGCAGGGCCTTTATCGATGCGGCTGCGAACTGGGCGCAAGGCGGCTTCGAGCGATCCGGCGAAATGCCCTATTGCGTGGCGGCCGGCCGGGCATGCCGTTCCGGCGGGATAGCGCTGGAGACCGCACTCGGCGTCTGGCTGCAGGCCTTCGCCTCGAATCAGCTGCAGGCGGCGATCCGGCTTTCGGTCACCGGCCAGCAGGGTGCGGCGGCGATCCTCGCAGGGCTGGAGGCCGCCATCCTGGAGATTGCGCGGCGTGCGGCACAGGCCGGCGAAGACGATCTGGGCGGGCTTGCCTTCATCGCCGAGATCGCCTCGATGAATCACGAGACCCAGCATACGCGACTGTTTCTCTCATGAGCATGATTGCAACCGCCGCCGCCTCGGTGCTTTTCGTGATCGCGGCGCTGCACGCCTATTGGGGCATGGGCGGCGTGTGGCCCGGCGTCGACGCGCAATCCTGCTCGCGCACGGTGACGGGATTTCCGGGGCGCAACAAAATGCCGGGCGCGGCGGCAAGCTTCGCCGTGGTCGCGGCGCTGGCGCTCGCGGCGCTTGTCGCGCTGACCCAGGGCGGCCTGATCGCCACCCCCCTGCCGCCGGTGCTGACGCTGCTCGCCACCCTGGGCGCGATGGCGGTGTTCCTGGGGCGCGGCATCGCCGGCTTCACCCCGGCCTGGCGTCGCCTGACGCCGGAAATGCCCTTCGCGCGGCTCGACGTGATCCTCTATTCACCGCTGTGCCTGACCATTGGCGCGGCATTCGCCATTCTTGCAGTTTTCGGGTGAAACATGGCTTCTGCGAACGGACCCCTCAGAGTGGGCATCGGCGGACCGGTCGGCTCCGGCAAGACCTCGCTGACCGAGAAATTGTGCAAGGCGATGCGGGAGAACTACTCCATCGCCGTCGTCACCAACGACATCTACACCCGCGAGGACGCCGAGGCGCTGGTCCGCCTGCAGGCGCTGTCCTCCGACAGGATCGTCGGCGTGGAAACAGGCGGTTGCCCGCATACCGCCATTCGCGAGGATGCCTCGATCAATCTTCGGGCGATTGACGAGCTTAACGCCCGCATTCCCGGCCTCGACGTGATCTTCATCGAATCGGGGGGCGACAATCTCGCCGCGACCTTCTCGCCCGATCTCGCCGATCTTTCGATCTATGTGATCTCGGTGTGCCAGGGCGGCGATATCCCGCGCAAGGGCGGGCCGGCGATCACCCGCTCCGACCTCCTGCTGATCAACAAATCCGACCTCGCGCCCCATGTCGGGGTGGACCTGGAGGCGATGGAGGCCGACGCGGCGAAAGCGCGCGGCGGCCGGCCGTTCCTCTTCACGGACATGCGCCGCGGCGAAGGGGCGGATTCGGTCGTCGATTTCCTGAGGCAGCAGGGCGGCCTGCAATAGGCCCCATGCGCGCCCTCGCGGGGCGGGCATGGACCCGGTCAGTTTGCGGAATGATCGCGGCGGCGCCGCTCGTGCCGGCCCCCGTCTGACGTCGGCGGACTTTCCGGCGCACTGATTGAGCCGCGCCGCTCGCGACGCGGCGCGCCGCAGCCGGCCGTCGTCAGATCGCAGCCGCCGCCATTTCCGGAATTCGGACGCTCCCGGAACCTGTCGCCGCCGACGCCGGTGCGCCCCGGCGTCCGCGAAAAGGAGCTGGGCGGCGGAGCCTCGCCGACGCCCGGCAGGGTCGGGCTGACGCTGCCGGAATTCGGCCGCGGCCGCCGATCATGTCTGTCGCGGCCGCCCCCGCGCCAGTCCTCGCGCGGCCTCTTGTGGTGCGGGCGTTCATGATGCGGTCTGTCGGCGCGCGGCCAATCCTTGCGGGGTCTGTGACGATCGCGATCGTTTTTCCTGTGGCGCCGATACCGGTCGGAATAGTCGCCATAGTCGTAAAGGATGACCGGGCCGCCGACCCAGGGACCGGGCTCGACGCGCCGCTGGAACGCCAGATAGGCAGCGAAGACCCAGCCGCGACGATTGCGCCAGGTGATGTCGCACCATTTGCGGTCGGGAAGGCAGGCATTGACCGCCACCAGGCTGCCTTGCGGCAGCGTCGCGATGACCGGGTAGCCGGTTCCCGGCCCGGAACGCATGTTCACGTCCGCCGTCGTCACCGCATCGCTCATCGCGGCCCGCGCCGGATGCGGCGCGGCGGCCATGAGAAGCGCAACCGCGCACGCCATCGCAAGGAAACGCATCTGAAATCTCCAATCCTGCGGACTCCCGTCCGCCTTCGCCGCGCTGGTCGGACCAGGTCCCTCGCCCGACGCGAGCACGGTGTCTGTGACACAGTCGAAACGAGTATGCCCATGATTTCGATCAAATCGCGGCCATGCGGGGCGCGCCATGGTGTCACGCGGGCAACGGGGATCGACGCCGCGCCAGACGGGGATTGTTGCACGGGGTTGTTGCACGGGGGTTGTTGCAATGGGCGGCAAACCGTATATTAGCAATTCATAATATACACGAGCGGTCAAATCCGGGAGAAACCGATGCGAAGCTTGCTGCTGACGATGGCCACGGGACTAGCGCTGCTGACCGGCGCGCCCGCCTTGGCGGGAACCCTGGTTCTGCAGCCCACGCAGATCACCGAGTGGAAGGCGGTCTATGGCCGCGTCGAGGCGAAGGACACCGTTCCCGCGCGCGCCCGTCTTGGCGGCATTGTCGAGATGATGGGCGTGAGCGAGGGCGACACGGTGACCGCCGGCCAGCGCATCGCCCTGGTTCGCGACGAGAAGATCGCATTCCAGATCGCCTCGCTCGACGCGCAGATGCGCGCCGTCACCTCGCGCCTGCAGACGGCGCAATCCGACCTGGAACGCGCCCAGACGCTGGTCCAGCGCGGGGTCGGCACGGTGCAGAAGGTCGATCAGCTCCAGAACGAGGTGACCGTGGCCCGCAACGACTATGCCGCGCTCGAGGCGCAGCGTTCGGTGCTGGTCAAGCAGGAGGAGGAAGGCGCGGTGCTGGCCCCCCTTGGAGGACGCGTGCTTTCCGCGCCCGTGACCCGCGGCGCGGTGGTGCTGAACGGCGACACCATCGCCAGCATCGGCGGCGGCGGCTTCTTCCTGCGTCTGGCGATACCCGAGCGCCATGCGGCCATGCTCAAGCAGGGCGCGACGCTGCGCATCGCGACGGGCGGGGCGCAGACCGAGGGCCGGCTCGCCAAGATCTATCCGCTGATCGAGAACGGCCGGGTGATCGCCGATGTCGATGTCGACAAGCTCGACGCCGATTTCATCGACGCGCGGATCCTGGTCGAGGTGCCGGTGGGCACGCGCGAGGCGCTGCTTGCGCCGAGTTCGGCCGTGACGAACCGGTCCGGGATCGACTTCGTGACGATCGAGAGCGGAGGCGAGCGCGTCGAGCGCGCGGTGATCGTCGGCGAAACGATGCAGCGCGAGGAAGGCGAACGCGTTGAAATCCTGACCGGCCTCGTCGCCGGCGACGTGCTGGTGGTCGAATGAGCCAGGACCCTGCGAATAACGGACCCCGGCTGGGCATTGCCGGCGGCCTGACGCGCGCCTTCATCGGCTCGCCCCTCACCCCGCTCTTCCTGCTGGCAGCCTTCGCCTTCGGGCTGATTGCGCTGCTGACGCTGCCGCGCGAGGAAGAGCCGCAAATCTCCGTCCCGATGGTCGATTTGCATGTCAGCGCCCAGGGTCTGAAGGCCGATGACGCCGTCAAGCTCGTCACCGAGCCGCTGGAAACCATCGTGCGCGGCATCAACGGCGTGGAGCATGTGTATTCCCAGTCCTGGGACGACCAGGTCATGGTCACCGCCCGCTTCGAGGTCGGCACTTCCTCCGACGCCGCGATCCTGCGCGTCCACGACAAGGTGCGCGCCAATCTCGACCGCATCCCCACCGGCATTCCCGAGCCGCTGATCGTCGGGCGCGGCATCGACGACGTGGCGATCGTCACCCTGACGCTCGCGCCGAAGCCGGAAGCGGCGGACCGCATCACCGCCAACGACCTCACGCGGATCGCGCGCGAGCTGCGTTCGGAGATCGCCAAGATCGACAATGTCGGCCTCACCTATCTCGTGGGAGAAACCGGCGAGATGGTGCGCGTCGCCCCGCGGCCGGAGAAGCTGGCACTCTATGGCGTCACGCTGCAGCAGCTGGCCGGCAAGGTCTCGGGCGCCAACCAGGCCTTCCCGGCCGGACTGGTGCGCGACAAGGGCCAGGAGATCGGCCTCGTCGCCGGCGAGACGCTGAAGACGCCGGACCAGATCGGCAACCTGCTGCTAACCTCGCGCGACGGACGCCCGGTCTATGTGCGCGACGTCGCCGACATCGAACTGGCGACCGATACGAGCGATGCACTGGTCTCCACCCTCACCGCGAATGCGCAGGGCGGGGTAACGCGCGCGCCCTCCGTCACGCTGGCGATCGCCAAGCGCGCCGGGGCCAACGCCGTGCTCGTCGCCGACCGGATCCTGGAGCGCGTCCACCTGCTGGAAGGCTCGCTGATCCCGGGTGACATCTCGGTCGAGGTCACCCGCAATTACGGCGAGACGGCCAATGAGAAGGCCAATGAACTCCTGTTCCACCTCGGCCTGGCGACGCTTTCGATCATCGCGCTGGTCTGGCTGGCGATCGGCTGGCGCGAGGCGCTGGTCGTGGCGATCGTCATCCCGGTCACCATATTGCTGACCCTGTTCGCCTCGCGCGTCATGGGCTACACGCTCAATCGCGTCTCGTTGTTCGCGCTGATCTTTTCCATCGGCATCCTGGTCGACGACGCGATCGTGGTGATCGAGAACATCGCCCGCCATTGGGGCATGGGCGATGGAAGGGATCGCAGGCGCGCCGCGATCGAGGCGGTCGCCGAGGTCGGCAATCCGACCATCGTCGCCACGCTGACGGTGGTCGCCGCGCTGCTGCCGATGCTGTTCGTCTCCGGCATGATGGGCCCCTATATGAGCCCCATTCCCGCCAACGCGTCCGCCGCGATGATCTTTTCCTTTTTCGTCGCGGTCATGGTCACGCCGTGGCTGATGCTGCGCATCGCCGGCGGCGCCAAGCTGCACTCGGCAGACGCAGGCCATGGCGGCGAACATCATGGCGGCAGGCTCGGCGCGATCTACCAGGCCGTGGCGCGCCCGATCCTGGCGACACGCGCGGCAAGCTGGACCTTCCTGGTGCTGGTCGGCGTGGCGACGCTCGGCTCGCTGGCGCTGTTCTACACCAAGGACGTGACGGTCAAGCTGCTTCCGTTCGACAACAAGTCGGAACTGGCGGTCGAGATCGACCTGCCGGAAGGCTCGTCGGTGGAGGCGACCGACGCGGTGGCCCAGGCGGTCGGCCGCATCGCGCTGCAGATGAGCGAGGTGCACAGCGTCCAGACCCATGCCGCGAGCGCCGCGCCGTTCAATTTCAACGGCCTGGTTCGCCACTATTACCTGCGCGCCGACCCGCAGATGGGCGATGTCGCGCTCAACCTGACCCCGAAATCGGAACGGGACCGCTCCAGCCACGACATCGCGCTCGACCTGCGCCGGCGCCTGGCTGAAATCCCCGTTCCCGCCGGAACCAGCATCAAGGTGGTCGAACCGCCGCCGGGGCCGCCCGTCATGGCGACGCTGCTTGCCGAGATCTACGGTCCTGACGCCGAGACGCGCCGCAAGGTGGCCGGAAAGGTGGAGGATGCGTTCCGCTCGGTGCCGTTCATCGTGGATGTCGACAATTCCTGGGGCGCGCCGGCGCGGCGGGTTCGCGCGCGCATCTCCGCCGACGATGTCGAGTTCTTCAAGGTGCAGGAAAGCGACGCGCTCGACACCATCGCCATGCTCAACGGAGGCAAGACGGTCGGCTATTCGCATCGCGGCGGCGGCCGGCATCCCATTCCGATCCGCGTCGAGCGAGCCAGGGGCGACCGGACGCTGGACGAGCGCTTCCTGACGACGCCGATTCCGGCCAATGTCCTGCCGGGCGATCGCGGCGTGGTGGAACTGGGCGACGTGGTGCGCCTGTCCGACGAAATGGCGTCCTTCCCGGTCTTCCGCCACAATGGCCGCGCCGCGGAGATGGTGACAGCCGAGCTGGCCGGCGATTTCGAGGCTCCTCTCTACGGCATGCTCGCCGTGCAGGCGGCGCTCGATGCGCAGGACTGGACGGGCCTTACCAGGCCGGTGATCTCGCTGCACGGGCAGCCGGAGGACGAGAGCCATCCGACCCTGCTGTGGGACGGCGAATGGGAGGTGACCTGGGTCACCTTCCGCGACATGGGCGCGGCGTTCATGGTGGCGCTGCTCGGCATCTATATCCTGGTGGTGGCGCAGTTCGGCTCGTTCAAGCTGCCGCTGGTGATCCTGACGCCGATCCCGCTCACCTTCATCGGCATTCTGGGCGGCCACTGGCTGTTCGGGGCGCCGTTCACCGCCACGTCGATGATCGGCTTCATCGCGCTTGCCGGCATCATCGTGCGCAATTCGATCCTGCTGGTCGACTTCATCCGGCATGAGCCGCGCGGCGAGGGGGTGAGCCTGACCGACATCCTGCTCAAGGCGGGGGCCGTGCGTTTCAAGCCGATCCTGCTCACCGCGCTGGCCGCGATGATCGGGGCAGCGGTGATCCTGACCGATCCGATCTTCCAGGGACTGGCGATCTCCCTGCTGTTCGGCCTGGCGTCGTCGACCCTGCTGACCGTGCTGGCGATACCGGCGATCTACCGGGTGCTGCGCACCTAGCTGCGCCCGGGAAGCCAACCTTTCCAAGGTTTCATGATTGCCCGCCAGGATTGTGGCTATAACCGGCGCGAAGGAACGACGAGGAACGAAAGAGCGAAGCGGGGCAGATGACGACGACCAGGCTGGAAGTGGAAAAGACGCTCAGCCGCGCACGCACGAGACCCGGGCGCGGCGCGGCGATGTGGATCGTGATCGCGATGGCGATCCTCGGCGCGGCGGCCTGGTATTTCTGGTTCGCCGGCGACAGGGGCGAAAACTGGCGCTACACCAGCGAGCCGGCGGTGAGAACCCGGCTGGTGGTCAGCGTCACGACCACCGGCACGGTTGAGCCGACCAACCAGGTCGAGATGTCGAGCGAACTTTCCGGCGTGGTGGAATCGGTCCTCGTCGACGACAACGACACCGTGACGCCCGGCCAGGTGCTGGCGACCCTTGAGACCGACAAGCTCGACGCGGCGCAGGCCAATGCCGAGGCGACCCTCGCCTCGCGCCGCGCCAAGGTCGCGCTGGCCGAAGCCGCCCTCACCCAGACGGCGGAGGCGCTGAAGCGCACGACAACCCTGCTGGCGCGCGGGCTCACCTCCCAGGAAAGCTTCATCGAGGCCAAGAGCAAGAACGACCAGGCCGCCGCGACGCTCCAGGGCGCCAAGGCCGATGTCGACGCCGCGCAGGCGGAGCTGACGGTCGCCCGGACCAATCGCGAACTCGCCACCATCCGCTCGCCGATCGGCGGCGTGGTGCTCGAGCGCGATGTCGAGGTCGGCCAGATCGTCGCCTCCTCGCTGCAGGCCCCGGTGCTTTTCACGCTCGCCGAGGATTTGTCGCGCATGGAACTGAAGGTCGACATCGACGAAGCCGATATCGGCAAGATCAAGATCGGCGACAAGGCGAATTTCACGGTCGAGGCCTTCGAGGATCGCAGCTTTCCCGCCGAGATCGCCGAACTCGGCTACATGCCGGAGACGATCGACAATGTGGTCACCTACAAGGGCACGCTGACGCTCGACAATTCCGACCGCCTGCTGCGTCCGGGCATGACCGCGACGGCGGAAATCATCGTCTCGCAGGTCGATGACGCCATCGCGGTGCCCAATGCGGCGCTGCGCTTCACCCCTATCGAGAGCAATTCGGAGAAATCCGGCGGCGGGCGCGGCCTGATCGGCCTGCTGATGCCGCGTCCTCCGGCCGGCAGCGCCACCTCCAAGCCGAAGGCGAACCAGGACGGGCGCAGGACGCTCTGGGTGCTGCGCGACGGCGCGCCTGTCGCGGTTTCGGTGCGGACCGGGCGCAGCGACGGCACCTTGACCGAAATCGTCGAGGGCGACATTGCGCCCGGCGATCCAGTCATCACCGACATGGCGGCGCAATGATCTCGCGCCCCGAAACAGCCGCCAGCGGCGGCCCGGCGGAAACCGAACACCAGCCGCTGATCCGGCTGCGCGACATCTACAAGATCTATGGCGAGGGCGAGGCGGAGGTGCGCGCGCTGCAGGGCGTCAGCCTCGACATCGAGGCGGGCGAGTTTGTCGCGATCATGGGCCCCAGCGGTTCGGGAAAGTCGACCGCGATGAACATCGTCGGCTGTCTGGACCGGCCGACATCGGGCAGCTATCGCTTCGCCGGTGCGGAAGTCGGATCGCTTAACCGGCACCAGCAATCGCTGCTGCGCCGGCATTTCCTGGGCTTCGTGTTTCAGGGCTACAATCTCCTGCCGCGCTCGACCGCGCTGGAAAATGTCGAACTGCCGCTGATCTATATGGGCCGCCCGCCCGCCGAGCGCCGGGCGGTGGCGGTCGACATGCTCGCCCGCGTCGGCCTGGCCGGCCGCGAGCGGCACCTGCCCTCGCAATTGTCGGGCGGGCAGCAGCAGCGCGTCGCCATTGCGCGCGCGATCGCCGGCAAGCCGGACGTGCTGCTCGCCGACGAGCCGACCGGCAATCTCGATTCGGTGCGTGGCCGCGAAATCATGGACCTGCTCACCGCGCTCAACCGCGAGGACGGGCTGACCGTGCTGATGGTGACGCACGATCCGTCCATGACGGAATTCGCCACGCGCACGGTCGAGTTTCTCGACGGGCGCATCGCCTCCGACAACCAGCATCGCGAGGCAGCCTGATGGCCTATGAAACGCTGCGACTGGCGCTGCTGGCGATCCTGCGCAACTCGCTGCGCTCCTTCCTGACCATTCTGGGCATCGTCATCGGCGTTGCCGCCGTCATCGCGATGGTCACGATCGGCAGCGGCTCGGCCAAGCAGGTGACGAACGATGTCAGCACGCTCGGCTCCAGCCTGCTGATGGTGCGCCCCGGCAAGCTTGAACGCGGCCCCGGGCGCGGCGGCGGGGCCAGCGCGCCCTCCTTCGACCTCCGGGACGTGGAGGCGATCACTCGGCAGATCAAGGGGCTGGAGGCGGTCGCCCCGGTGGCGCAGGGCAGCGCCAATATTGTGTCCGGCTCGCAGAACTATTCCACGACGGTGTTCGGTGTCGACGACGGCTATTTCATCGCCCGCGATTTGAAGATCGCCGAGGGCCGCTCCTTCCTGGAATCGGAGACCCATCTGGGTTCGTCGGTCTGCGTTCTGGGCGAGACCGTGCGCAGCAAGCTGTTCGGCCGCGGCGATCCGCTCGGCGCAACCATCCGGTTGAAGCAGGTCTCGTGCAAGGTGATCGGGCTGCTCGTTCCCAAGGGCGCGTCCGGCTTCGGCAGCGATCAGGACGATGTCGTGCTGATGCCGCTGCGCGCCTTCCAGCGCCGCCTGGCGGGGAACCGCGACGTCGGGGCGATGTACATCACGGTCGGCGACAGCGTGACCACCGCCAAGGCCAAGGCGGATCTGGAGGCGCTGCTGCGCGAGCGCCGGCGCATCGGACCCAACGACGAGGACAATTTCTCGGTTTCCGACATGAAGGAGATCGCCTCCATGCTGACCGGCATCTCCAACGTGCTCACCGGCCTGCTGTCGGCGCTGGCGGCCGTCAGCCTGCTGGTCGGCGGCATCGGCATCATGAACATCATGCTGGTCTCGGTCACCGAACGCACGCGCGAGATCGGCATTCGCCTCGCCATCGGCGCCAGCGCCGGCCAGGTGCTGATGCAGTTCCTGGTGGAGGCGGTGGTGCTTTCGCTGCTGGGCGGCATGATCGGCGTGGTGATCGGACTGCTCCTGGCGCTGGTCGGGACGTGGTTCCTGTCGGTGCCTTTCACGATCGATCCCGCGACGATCGCGCTCGCCTTCGTCTTCTCGGCGCTGGTCGGCGTCGCATTCGGCTTCTTCCCGGCGCGCCGGGCGGCCAATCTCGATCCGATCGAGGCGCTGAGACACCAGTGACGGCCGGGCTTGCGCTACAGAGCGGCCTGGCTGGGCTTCGAGCCTATTGTCCGCGCACCTTGCGTAGGGAGTTCTCGATCTCGCCCTTCAGCAGATCGGCGACAATCCTGCCGATGCGGGACAACGGTTTGCGCGCATCGATCGCCAGTCCCACGGTTTGCGGCTCCGCGCCCTTGTCGCGAACCGGCAGGAAGACCAGCGAGCCTTCGATGATCTCCGGCGCGGCGTCGAGCTCGGAGGTGAAGGCGATGTAGCGACCGCTGCGCGCCAGCTGTTTCACCAGTTGCAGCGAATTGGTCACCACCGCCTTTTGCGGATCGGTGAACAGCCAGCCATAGCGGGCGTCGAGATAGCGGCGGATCAGCAGCGCCTTGCTCTGCAGGGCGATGGGAAAATGCACGGCCTCCTGCAGGCTCGTGGTCGCGCCCCTGGCAAGCTCGTGGCCGGGGGCGACGACGCAGCCGAACGGCAGTTCGGCGCTCCACAGGACATGGACGTCGCGGCGGGGCGAGAGGTTGAAGGCGGCGATGATGTCGACCTCGCCCGCCAGCAGCGAGAGCAGCGCGTCGTCAGGGCTGGCGACATCGACCTCCAGCGATATGCGCGGATGCGAACTCGCGAGCTTCTCGATGAATTGCGGCAGGAAGCCGTTGGCGTGGCTGTCCATCGCGGCAAGGCGCACATGCCCCTGCTGGACGCCCTGAAGCTGCCGGATGTCCGAGGCCGTCTTGCGCTCGTCGCTCTTCCATCGCCGGGCGAGGGCTACCAGCGAGTCGCCGGCCGCGGTCAGGCGCATGCCGCGCGGCATGCGCTCGAAAAGCTCGACGCCCAGATCCCCTTCCAGCAGCAGGATCTGCCGATCGATCGCCGAGGCCGCAACGTTCAGCTCCTTTGCCGCCTTCTGGATCGATCCGGAGCGCGCGACCTGGTCGACATAGCGCAGGGAGGCGGGAACGAGGGATCCGCGCATGCATTCTTCTCCGCGACCATACTGATTTTTAGAATGGATGATTGCTTATTCTGCGATAGACGGCAACGCAAATTTCTCCGATGGTTCGCGCAGCAGCAAGGCGGGACGACCCGCCAGGCCGCCGGATGATGGCGAACCAAGATGCAGAGCGTGGAAAAAACACCCTTGTTTGACACCCTGCCCAGCGATGGCGAGACGCCCGCTCGCGACGATGCCCGCCGGGGCACCGGCAAGCTCTCGCTGATGACGGAAGCGGCCTGGTCGAAATTCTCCGGCACGCGGCACACCGGCCTCCTTCTGGTGGCGCCGGCGCTGGTCTTCCTCGGGGTCTGGTTCCTATGGCCGGTCCTGTCGATGATCGTGACCAGCCTCTCCGCCCACACCGTGGATGGCGTCACGGTGCAGGGCTTCACCTTCGAGAACTATATCCGCCTGTTTTCTTCCGATCTGTACTTCCGCATCCTGCTGCGCACCGTGCGGGTCGCGCTGCTCACCAGTCTATGCGCGGCGATCTTCGCCTATCCGCTGGCGCTCGCCATCGCCCGTGGCGGTCCTTCGCTGGCGCGGCTGGTGACGATCACCATCCTCGCGCCATTGCTGGTCAATGTCGTGATCCGCTCCTATGGCTGGCAGACGATCCTGAACAAGACCGGCGCCCTGGCCTGGGCGCTGAAACTCATCGGCGTCGCCAACCCGCCAGTGCTTCTCTACACCGAGTGGGCGGTGCTGATCGCCTGCGTGCATGTCTACCTGCCCTTCATGGTGATGCCGCTGGCTTCGGCGATCGCGCGCATCGACCGTACGGTCGAGGAGGCCGCGAGCATCGCCGGCGCCTCGCGGCCACGGGTCTTCATGCGGGTGATCCTGCCGCTCAGCCTTCCCGGCCTCGCCGTCGGCGCTTCGCTGGTCTTCTCGCTCAGTTCCGCCGCCTATGTCACGCCGCAGGTGCTTGGCGGAAATTTCTCGCCGCTGCTGGGCACGCTGATCGAACAACAGATCCTCACGCTCAACGACTGGTCGTTCGGGGCGGCGATCTCGACGCTGCTGATCGCCATGGTCCTGGCCGTCAATCTCGTCTTCCTGAAGATCGTCAACAGGCGGTTCGCCCGCTGGACGGAGGCCGGGCGATGAGCGAAACCGTCAGCCCGATCCTGAGGATCGTCGTCGCCATCATCCTGCTGATCGTCGTCGCGCCGCTGGTCGTGCCGTTCCTGATGTCGATCTCGGACACGGCCTATATCGTCTTCCCGCCGCAGGGCTTCACGCTCAAATGGTATGGGGAGGTGCTGGCGAACCCCGAAGCGCAGGGCAGTTTCCTGTTCTCGCTCGAACTGGCGGGGATCGTCACCGCCGTTTCGCTGGTCCTCGGCATTCCCTGCGCGGTCGGTCTCACCCGCTTCAGGACGCCGGGCCAGGACGCCATTCTCGCCGTCATCCTGTCGCCGCTGATCGTGCCGCTGATCGTGACGGGCGTCGCGCTGCTGCAATTGTTCTCGATGCTGGGATCGCGCGCGACAATGCTGCAGATGGTCATCGGGCACACCGTCATCTGCCTGCCCTATGTCATCCGGTCGGTCTCGGCGAGCTTCGTGCTGGTCAACCGCAATCTGGAGGACGCCGCCGCCATACTTGGCGCGCCGCCGCATGTGGTCGCGACCAGGGTGATCTGGCCGCAGGTGCGGCCCGGCATCCTGGCCGGCGGCGTCTTCAGCTTCATCGTCTCCTTCGACGACTATCCGATCTCGATGTGGCTCGCCGACGGCAACCATTTCCCGATCCCGCTGTATCTCTACACGGTCATCGAACGCTCCTTCGATCCTTCGATCGCGGCCATCGCGTCGCTGATGATCCTCTTCGCACTCCTTCTCGTGCTCGTCATCGAGAAGGTCTTCGGTGTCAGTCTCGCCCGGATGGCCAGCTGAACCTCCCAACAGCAGAACTCCATTCGCTCAACCATGAAAAGGGGAAGTTACATGACAAATATTTCGAGGCGCTCCTTCAACAAGCTGACGCTCGGCGCCACCGCCCTTGCGGCCCCCCTGGCGGCCCCGATGGGCTTCGTCCGCAACAGCTGGGCCGCGGGCAAGGAAATCCAGATCGGCATCTGGGGCGGATCGCAGGGCGAGTTCGTCAAGAAGGAAATCATCCCGGCATTCGAGAAGGATTTCGGATGCAAGGTGACGCCGGAGGAAGGCTTCACACTCGCCAATGTCGGAAAGATGCGCGCCACCAAGGACAATCCGAAATATTCGGTGATGTTCATCGACGACGTCGCGATCCCGATCTGCAAGGCCGAGGGTCTGATCGAACAGCTGCCGAAGGACGACATGCCGGCGCTCGCCAATCTCTATCCGCGCTTCGGTTTCGACGGCTGGGGCACCGCGCTCGCCATCTCCGTCGCCAGCATGTTCCACAACACCTCCGTCACCCCGCCGGCAAGCTATGCCGAGCTATGGAAGCCCGAATATGCCGGCAAGCTGAAGCTGGTTAGCCCCAAGAACACGCCGTCGGTCTTCTTCCTGATCGTCGCGGCGGCGGTGAAATCCGGCAAGCCCTTCGCGGAGGCGCAATATCTGATCGACGACAGCTTCGACAAGGTTGCCGAACTCAAGCCCAACATCATGAACCTGTTCGACAACGGCCCGCAGGCCGCCAACGAGATCGCCCAGGGACAGGCTGATATCGGCCTGCTGGAACTGTCGAAATACATCTATCCCTACACTGCGAAGGGCGCGCCGGTGACGATGAGCTTCCCCAGCGAGGGCAGCTTTGCCGGCAACAATTGCCAGGTGCTGGTCAAGGGCGCGCCGAACCGGGACGTGGCCGTCGCCTTCATGAACCGCATGCTCGAGACCGGCGTCCAGAAGGCGTTCAGCGAATATGCCCTCACCGCCCCGCCGGTCAGCGGCATCGAGTTCTCGGCCGAGACGCTGAAATATCTCGCCTATCCGGTCGAGGAAATGGACAAGCGCGGCCTGTTCACCCCCGATTGGGAATACATCAACGCCAGGCGCTCCGGCTGGACCGAGAAGATGAACGCCATCTTCGCCGTCTGAGAACGATGCAAGGCCGCCGGCGTGGTGCATTCCATCGCGCCGGCCATGCCGAACGACAGTGGAGACGGGCCATGGGCGATCCGGCCAATTCGCCGCCGAACCGGGGCGGTAGCGTGAAGCTTTCCGGCATCAGCCGCA
>JAUIBM010000352.1 GCA_030428345.1 Alphaproteobacteria bacterium
TCTCCTCGCAGACCTTCGCGATCGCGGCGTCGCATGCCGAAGCGTCCGTCGCGCCCAGCTTCTTCATGCACCATTTCTCGCGTACCCGGTCGAGTTCCGAGGTATCGCTGCACGCGACCATGGACGCGTCGCGGCTTTGCAGCGCAATGCCCAGATGGCGGACGATCTTTTGCACCACCGCCTCGTCGGCGGCGGCGTCGTATTTCTTCACATCAGCGAGATAGTCGGTCATGGGGCAATCCTCCTCACGGGCCTGTTGCGTCGTTCGAACACAGGCCCCAGGTTCGCAAACGCCCCGCTGCGAAGTCTTGCGACGGACATGCCAAGCTGACGGCGAACGCCGTCATTGCCGGGACCTGTGTGAAAACATTGTACTTTAAACCCCGGTCGATCAAGCCTATATTGAGCTTGCCGGCTTGCCGGCTATGACGATAAATGGCCTGTGCAATAAACCTATCGGACCCGGGGGCGGTACCCGGCGCCTCCACCAGGCTTCTTGGCGAACGCGGACGATTTGCAAGCTTGAATTGCAGTCGGGTCGCGCTCAAGAAGGGACCCGGCGGGGGCGAAACAGGATCGACGAGGGTGTAAAGACAGTGTTTTCGTTCGGTATGGTACCCGCCGATATCGGGCCGTTTCTATAGTTGCAAACGACAACTATGCGGAAGCACGTCTCGCCGCGTAAGCGGTGCGATAGCTTCAAATTGAACTCCTGATCGTTCGCACGGTCAGGCGGGGTTCGGAGGCACCTGGCAACAGAAGCCTCCACTTCTCCTTTTGTGCGCCCGCCTTCAATTTTCGACCGCTTTGCGCTTGCGGGAAACGCAACAGCGCCTATCTTGGCGATGAATCGGACGTGGCGACTGTTCCAACCGCGCCTCTTGCGACTATAACGCTACTTCCAAATGCGATTCCGACCTGAAGGCTCTCCATGAGCGACGATCTGATACGCTACGACATACTCACGCAGGAAGCGCTGCGGCGGGTCATCCGCAAGGTTCTCGAGGAAGTGCGGAATACCGGGCTTCCCGGCGACCACCATTTCTTCATCACCTTCGATACCGGGCATCCCGGCGTGCGCCTTTCCCCGCGTATGCTCGAACGCTATCCGGAGGAAATGACCATCGTCATCCAGCATTCCTTCTGGAATCTCGATGTCGGCGAGAACGCCTTCGAGATCGACCTTTCCTTCGACGACATTCGCGAGCGTTTGCGCATCCCGTTCGATTCGATCCGCGGCTTCTTCGATCCATCGGTGAAGTTCGGCCTGCAATTCGACGTCGTGCAGAATGCGGGCGAGGTTGAGTCGCAGACGCAGGAGGAAAGCGAAGGCAAACCGGCGAAACCGGCCCTCGCCACCGCGGGCAAAGGAGCTGGAAAATCGGCACCGAAGGCCGAGGAAGGCAGCGCGCAGGTCGTTTCGCTCGATTCCTTCCGCAACAAGAAGTAGCGGTGGCCAAGGTCGTCAATCTTCGCCTCGCGCGCAAGCGCGCCGAGCGCCTTGCCCGCGAAGCCGAGGCGGAGGCCAACCGCGCCGCCCATTCCATTCCAGCCAGGCTGCGAAAGGCCGAAAAGGCCAGGAACGCCGTTTCGGAGCGCCGCCTCGACGGCTTGCGTCGCCAGCCACCGGAACAGGCTGACCAATAGCCTTGCCATGCTTCGCAAGCGCTCCATCACCATAAACGGCCACGCCACCAGCTATTCGATCGAGGACGCCTTTCACAGCGAACTTGTGCGCCTCGCCAAGGTGGACGGCGTCTCGCTGGCGGCGCTGGTCGCAAGGCTGGATTCCGAACGCAAGGACGGCCAGAACCTTTCATCGGCAATTCGTCTGCACGTGCTAAATGCCGCTCTGGAACGTGGCGGCTCCGGCGAGCGGCGTTGACGATTTCCCGCAGATCGCGAACACTGGATCGATGAAACAGAAGTTCGCGTGCGCTTTCCTGGCGCTTTTCATCACGCTCCTCGCGGCGAAGGCTCCCATGGCGACAGAGATGGACGTCCGGCTGCGTGCAGCCTTCGACGCAGGGGAACTGGCCGGCCTGCATGGCGTCCTCGTGCTGCACCGGGGCGAGACGGTTGCCGAGACCTATTTCCCCGGCAAGGACGAAAGCTGGGGCATGCCGCTCGGCGTCGTCCAACATGGACCGGAAGAACTGCATGACCTGCGTTCGGTCACAAAGTCGATCGTCGGGCTGCTCTATGGAATCGCGCTGGCGGAAGGAAAGGTCCCGCCGCTGGATGCGGCGCTGATCGAGCAGTTCCCGCAATATCGCGACCTGTCCGCCGATCCGGCGCGCAAGAAGATGACAATAGGCGATGCCCTGTCAATGCGCATAGGGACGCAGTGGAACGAGAACCTGCCCTATTCCGACCCCAGCAACAGTGAAATAGCGATGGAGAACGCGCCCGACCGCTATCGCTTCGTGCTCGACAGACCAATGGCCGCAGAACCGGGAACGCAATGGACCTATAATGGCGGGGCGGTGGCGGTCATCGCCAAGCTGATTGCCGACGGCGTGGGAAAGCCAATCGACCGATATGCCAAGGAGAGGCTGTTCGCGCCGCTCGGCATCGACCGGTTCGAATGGGCGCATGGCTCGGACGGAGAGCCGTCGGCCGCATCGGGCCTGCGCCTGACCGCGCGCGACCTGGCTCGCATCGGGGAACTCGTCCTCGGCAAAGGGAAATATGGCGACGCCCAAATCGTGCCGGAGGAATGGCTGTCATCCTCCTTCCAACCGCTCTCCGAGACGTCAGAGGGTGCGCGCTATGGCTATCTTTGGTGGCTGGCTCCGTGGGGAGAGCCGCCCGCGTGGGTCGCCGGCTTCGGCAATGGCGGACAGAGGATCACCATTCAGGCGAGTGTCGATCTCATCGTCGTGGTGTTCGCCGGCAACTACAATCAGCACGACGCCTGGAAGGTCCCGGTGCGGGTGATCGAAGACTTTGTCGTGCCGGAAATCCGGCGTCGATTGGGCAAATAAGGCCGCCCTCCATTTGCGGCGCATTCAGTTCTTCAACAGCTTTTCCAGGTTCTTGAAGAGGTTGAACGATCCGCCCGTGCCATCCGCCGTCTTCTCCTTCGGCAGGATCACCGGTCGCGGCACGGGCCGGGCGCGCTTGGCCGCTTCCAGCGCATCCTGCTGCGCGCTCGTCTCGGCCTGGGCGGTCGCCGGCTCGCTGCCCGTATTGGCATTGTTATCGCGGTTCGCCGGCGCCGGCTTCTCGACCGGCGCGTCCGCCGCTGGCCTTGCGGGGCCTTCGACATTCGGCTTGCCATCCTTGCGCGCCTTGGCGCGCTCAGCCTCTTCGGCTTCCAGCGCCTTGAACGCAGCTTCTTCCGCTGCCCGGCGGCGTGCCTCCTCGCGCTCGCGCTCCGCGTCCTGCCGGCGCTGCTCCCGCAGCGCGATGCGAACATTCGAGGTGATGATTTCGCGGCGAAGGCGCTGCTTTTCCAGGACCGAGGCTTCCAGCATTGCAACGCGGCGCTGCTCGCGCTCGAATGCGCGCAGCGACAGGAAACCTTCCAGCGCCGCCGTCTCAACCTCGCTCGATACATCGCCGGGAACTCCCGCGAAGCGCAAGGTCACGGCGGGCTCGGCGGCCGCAAGCGCCTCGCGCCCGGCCTCCAGCGTTACGGTCGCCTTCGCCGCGCTCTGCCCGCTCGCCAGCGAAACCTCGGCTTCCGCCTCCACCCTGCCGCCCGCATCGGCGAAACGCAGATTGCGCATAACCGCCTTTCCCCTGGTGACGGCGAACGCGCCAGACAATTCGCCGATATGCATCGAACCGCCGAGGAAAGCCTCGCGCGCCACCGGCCCCACTGTTTCCGGCTCTATCTTGAAGCCTTCCGCATCGGTCTTGGCGAGAATCTCGCCCAGTCCGTTGGTTCGGATGCCGTTGAGCTGCGCGTCCCGCACTCCCGCTATGCCGCTGCCAGAGAGATTGGCCACGACGCCCTTGAAGCTGCGCCCCGCGCCGTCCAGCGTCACGCCCAGATCGCCCTGCCCCTGCAGGAAGGGAGCGTAGCCGGCCAGCGCAAGGCTTCTGGCGAGGTCGACGCCCTGCGCCTGCATCTGCAGATGGGTGATCGCATTGCCTTGCGTATTGTTCAGCGAGGCGCTACCGGCGACCGAGCCTCCCAGCCATTTGAAGGCGAATTGCGGCAGCGAGACCGATCCGTCGCTCATTGCGAGGCGACCTGAAAACTCGCTGGCGAGCGGA
>JAUIBM010000353.1 GCA_030428345.1 Alphaproteobacteria bacterium
GAGGCGCGGCATGTCGAAGTGACGCCGAAGCGCGACATCAGCGGCTGCGCGCAATGCGTGCCGGCGCGGACCGCCACGCCGGACCGGTCGATCACCATCGAAACGTCATGGGCGTGGATGCCCGCAAGCTCGAAAGAAATGATCGCCCCCTTGCCGGGCGCGGTTCCGAAGACGCGCAGCGAATTGATGCGGGACAAGCGCTCCATGGCGTAGCCCAAGAGGTCGTGCTCATGCGCGGCGATCGCCTCGCGGCCGACCGAATTCATGTATTCCAGCGCGGCGCCCAGGCCAATCGCCTCGGCGATCGGCGGCGTGCCGGCCTCGAAGCGATGCGGCGGATCGGCATAGGTGATCGTATCCTCGAACACGTCGAGGATCATCTCGCCGCCGCCCTGGAACGGGCGCATGGCGTCCAGCCTGTCGGCCTTGCCATAGAGGATGCCGATTCCGGTGGGTCCGTAGACCTTGTGGCCGGTGAATACGTAGAAGTCGACATCGAGATCGACCACGTCGACCGGCATGTGCACCGCCGCTTGGCTTCCATCGGCCAGAACCGGGATTTCGCGAGCGTGCGCGATCCGCACGATCTGCTTGAGCGGCGTCACCGTGCCGAGCACGTTCGACATATGCGTGATCGCGACAAGACGGGTGCGCGGCCCGAGCAGCGCCTCGAACTTTTCAAGATCCAGCGACCCGTCATCCTCAACCGGGGCCCAGACCAGCTTGACGCCCATGCGCTCGCGCAGGAAATGCCAGGGCACGATGTTGGAATGGTGCTCCATCTGGCTGATGACGATCTCGTCGCCCTCTTTCAGATGCGCCATCGCCCAGCCATAGGCGACTGTGTTGATCGACTCGGTAGCGTTCTTGGTGAAGACGATCTGCTCCACCTTCGGCGCATTCAGGAATGCGCGAACCGTCTCTCGCGCCTTCTCATAGGCATCGGTCGTGGCGTTGGACAGATAATGCAGGCCACGATGCACATTGGCGTATTCATGGCTGAACACGCGGTCGATCGCCTCGATCACGGCGCGCGGCTTCTGGGCCGAGGCGCCATTGTCGAGATAGACCAGCGGCTTGCCATAGACCTCGCGCGCCAGAATCGGAAAATCCGCGCGGATCGCCTCGACATCGTAGGCGGGCATGGTGTTCGCCAGATCAGCCATGATGTTCCAGCCAGGTTACGATCCGGGCGTCGAGCGCGTCACGCATGCCCTCATCCTCCAGATCGTCGAACACTTCCTGCACGAATGCCTGCACCAGCATGGAGCGCGCCTCGCGCTCGGGGATGCCCCGCGCGCGCAGGTAGAACAGGTGCTCATCGACAATATCGGTGACGGTGGCGCCATGTCCGCACTGGACGTCGTCCGCGAATATCTCCAGTTCCGGCTTGGCCGAGAACTCGGCCTCGTCGGAAAGCAGCAGCGTGTTGCAGGCCATGCGGGCGTCGGTCTTCTGCGCTTCCTTCGCAACGCGGATCTGCCCCTGGAAAACGCCGTGGCCGCGTTCGGTCGCCACGTTGCGGAACAGTTCATTGGCGGTGACGCCCGGCACTTCGTGCTGCAACACGGTCGTCACGTCGATATGCGAGGTCCCGCCAATCAGATTGACGCCGCGAATGGAGAGTTCGGAATTCTCGCCGCTGCTGACGATGTCGACCTCGCGGCGCACCAGCGTCCCGCCAGCATTCAGCAGCAGAAGCGTGAGCTTTGCGTCCGCTCCCAGCCTGATGTTGAGCTGCGAGAGGTGGGTGGCCGCTTCGCCCTCTTCCTGCGCGAACAGCCAGAGCAGTTCGCAACCATCGCCCACTTCGAGATCTGTCACCGTGTTGGAATGGCTGGCGAGCCCGTTGCGGCTGACATGGCGCTCCAGCACCACGGCCTTTGCGCCTGCCCCAAGCCTGAAAGAGTGCCGCAATGCGGCCGCGCCCTCGCCGGCCATGCCGTGCAGCAATTCAACCGGCGTTTCCACCTGCGCGCCATCGGCGACCGCAATCTCGATGCCGTGCGTGGCGAACATCGTGTTGAGAATGCCGACCATGTCCGGGCCGTCGCGGAAACCCGTCGCGGGCGATGCCGCCTTCGCGGTCACGCCGGTCGGCATGGCGTCTTCCGCCACCAGACGTCCATTGAGGAATGACAGCCGCGCGGATGGGACAATTGCCGTTATCGAGCCGAGCCAGGCTTCCACTTCAGGTTTTGATTCAGATTCAACCGGGCCCGGGAAGCCTTTGATCAAATTGCGCAAATCGGTGTAGTGCCATGCCTCGACACGGCGCGTCGGCAGACCGCGCTCGCGTAGCAGGCCGGCGGCGGAATCGCGCCCCGCGCTCGCCGGCACGCGCGCGGCGGCAGCCAGCATCGCCTCTTCGGCCTGGGTAAGTTTCTCGACCCGCTTGAGCATGGTCATTGCCTCCCTGCCTTATGCGGCGTCCGCGATGATGTCGGCGTAGCCATTGGCCTCCAGATGCTGGGCCAGTTCCTTGCCGCCCGACTGGATGATGCGACCCTTGTAGAGCACGTGCACGCTGTCGGGCACGATGTGCTCCAGCAACCGCTGATAATGGGTGATGACGATGAAGGAGCGTTCGGGACCGCGCAGCGCATTGACGCCATCGGAGACGACCTTCAGGGCGTCGATGTCGAGGCCGGAATCGGTCTCGTCCATGATGCACAGCTTGGGCTCCAGCATCGCCATCTGCAGGATTTCGGCGCGCTTCTTCTCGCCTCCGGAAAAGCCGACATTGAGCGGACGCTTCAGCATCTCCATCGAAATGCCGAGCCGGCCGGAGGCCTCGCGCACCTTGCGGATGAAATCGGGCGTCGAATAGGCCGCCTCGCCGCGCGCCTTGCGCTGCGAGTTCATGGCCGCCTTGAGGAAGTTCATCGTAGCGACGCCGGGGATTTCGACCGGGTACTGGAACGCCAGGAACAAACCGGAAGCGGCGCGCTCGTCGGCCTCCATCTCCAGGATGTTGACGCCGTTGAACAGCACCTCGCCCTCGGTGACCTCATAGCCGTCGCGGCCGGAAAGCGCATAGGAGAGCGTCGATTTGCCGGAACCGTTCGGCCCCATGATCGCGGCAACTTCTCCGTCCTTCACGGTGAGATTGAGACCCCGGATGATCTCCGTTCCCTCGTCCTCGATGCGTACGTGCAGGTTTCTGATTTCAAGCATTGTATCGTTCCATCTGTTCCGACTCAGCCGTTTCCGGCCCTTGCCTTCGCCTGCGCCAGCTTCAGCTTCACGGTCGCGAGCTGGCGATTGAGCGCCACGAGTTTCGTCGAACTGCCATTGGGAACCTGACGCCCCGGCATCATTCCCGGCTTCCTGGACCCCAGTTCGGCAATCGACGCCGCAAGAGCGTCACGCTCGGATTCCAGAGCCGCGATATCGTTGTTTTCAGCGTTCATTCGAACTTTCTTTCCATTCGGACAGGTTTCTCTTCGCTTGTTCTTGAATGCGAACCGCCCCGCCTCCGTCATCCTCGGACATGTCCAGAGGAACCAATTCCGTCACTTCGGTTGCCGCCCCCATTGCTTCATGCGGCTTCCTCTCGATCCAGTCTGCTTGCCCGCGTCCACGAACGCTCTGTATTGCGCTTCCTGAATCTTTCTCACCCTGCTCTTGGCATTCCCCAAGCGAAGCGCAACCGCCGCAAGCAAGATCAGGAACGGAACCGCCATGATCGCGTAGATCAGATCGCGAGACACCATGGTTCTTGCAAAGAGTAACGCGGCGACCGCGAACGCAAACACCATCAGCAGATAGGAAAGATCGCGACGGTTCTCCTTCACATATTCGCGCCGACGATGCTTGTCCGACCGCTCACGCGCAATGTCCGCAACCATTCCGGCCTGCCCGGTTGCGTAATCGAAACTCTGGCGCTCTTTGGTCATGGCGTTTGTCCCGGCTATCCTGCGCGGCAGGTTGAGGCGTCTTCCTTCGACTTCCGGAGCGGAGGCCGAACCGGCCATCACCCCACGCTGCCTTCCAGGCTGATGCCGATCAGCTTTTGCGCCTCGACGGCGAATTCCATCGGCAATTCCTGGATGACTTCCTTGACGAAGCCGTTGACGATCAGCGCGATCGCCTCTTCCTCGGGAATGCCGCGGGCCAGGCAATAGAACAGCTGGTCGTCGGAAATCTTGGAGGTGGTCGCTTCGTGCTCGAACTGGGCGGTCGAGTTCTTGGCCTCGATATAGGGCACGGTATGCG
>JAUIBM010000354.1 GCA_030428345.1 Alphaproteobacteria bacterium
GACGGCATGGAAGCGCTCTCGATCAGCAATGCCGACATGGCGGCGCTCGGACTGCCGGATTTCGGCCCCGAGTTCTCGGTCAGCTGCGCCAATCACGGCGGTTCCGGCCTGGGCAAGGTGCAGCAGTGGGATGCGTCCGCCAAGAAGTGGAGCGTGATCACCGACTGGATTTCCGCCGATCGGGAAATCATCGATCCACTGATCGCCGAAGATTCCGAGGCCTTCGCGAAGGAAAACAACATCACCCCGCGCGAATGCAAGTAACATCCTGAAATGCGGGCCGGCGAAACCCTTCGCCGGCCCGTTCCCACCCCTGCCAGAAGAGAGCCTCCGGACACGCCATGTTGCAACAAACCGAAGACGCGGCACCCCTGCTCCAGGTCAACAACATCGAGGTGATCTACAATCACGTCATCCTGGTGCTGAAGGGCGTGTCCCTGGCGGTGCCGCGCGGCGGCATCGTCGCCATCCTGGGCGCCAATGGCGCGGGCAAGACCACGACGCTGAAGGCGATTTCCAATCTCCTGCACGCCGAGCGCGGCGAGGTCACCAAGGGCAATATCGTCTTCCAGGGCAACCGGATCGAGAATCTGTCCCCGTCCGAACTGGTCAAGCGCGGCTGCATCCAGGTGATGGAGGGCCGTCATTGCTTCGGCCATCTGTCGATCGAGGAAAACCTGATGACCGGCGCCTTCACCCGCAATGACGGGCGCGGCGCCATCGCCGCCGACCTGGAGAAGGTCTACGCCTATTTCCCGCGCCTGAAGGAGCGCCGAAAGAGCCAGGCCGGATACACCTCCGGCGGCGAACAGCAGATGTGCGCGATCGGCCGCGCCCTGATGTCGAAGCCGACGACCATCCTGCTGGACGAACCCTCGATGGGCCTCGCGCCACAGCTGGTCGAGGAAATCTTCGAGATCGTCCGCGATCTCAACGCCAAGGAGGGCGTTTCCTTCCTGCTCGCCGAGCAGAACACCAACATTGCCTTGCGCTACGCAACCTATGGCTACATTCTGGAAAGCGGGCGCATCGTCATGGATGGCGACGCTAGGGAATTGCGCGAGAATGAAGACGTGAAGGAATTCTATCTTGGCATCGGCGGCGAGGGCCGCAAATCGTTCCGCGATGTGAAGCACTACAAGAGGCGCAAGCGCTGGCTGTCGTGAACCCTGCGCCCGTGACTGCATGGCCAACCAGTTCCGATATTCGATCCCCAAGTTCCGCGTAACGCTGGCTGTCGCCGTCGCGCTGACGGGCATGGTCGCCTGGATGGCCTGGATGCTGCTGGTCGCCTTCGGCAATCCGCATGCAGGCCTGTGGACCGCATTGGCCGCGCTGGTCTTTTTCGGCTTCGTCTCGGCCACCATGCTGATCCGCTTCCTGCGCGGCGAGGTGGTGCTGGCGGTCTATCCGACCGGGCTTTACGACGCGCGTCATTCGCCCGAACCCCTGGCGTGGGAGACCATCCGCGAGATCGTGCTGCGCCAGACCGAGGGAGATTTCGAACTCGACGTCTATCTGTGGAAGCCGCAACGCCGGGCTTCGGCGGCGGCGCGCCAGCCGGATTTCACCATCGAACTGGCCTCGCTCGACGCGCCGGCGCAAACCATCCTGGAAGCCGTGGGCCGGCATATCGAGATTCGCACTGAAGGCCGCCAATTCGCGGTCGTGCCGGGCTGAGCGGCCCGCTTCACACAATTCGCGGCGGCTGCGCCGCCATCCGATCGGGGGGAACGATGAGCGACTATTACGACGAGCTTGAAACACGCGATCACGCCGCGCGCGAGCGCGATCTGTTCGCCCGCCTGCCGCAGTTCCTGACCGAGGCGGTGAAGGTCGCGCCGGCCTGGGCGCAGCGCCTTTCGGGCGTCGATCTCGCCGGGATCGCCTCGCGCGAGGCGCTCGCCGGAATTCCGGTGCTGCGCAAGGCCGAACTGATGGAGGCGCAGGCGGCCAATCCGCCCTTCGGCGGCTTCGTCGACGATTCCCAGCTCGACGGCGCGCGCTATTTCATGTCGCCCGGCCCGGTCTGGGAGCCCCTGCCGACCGGTCCCGACGCCAGCAACGCCGCCAGGGCCTTCTTCGCGGCCGGCATCCGGCGCGGCGACCTGGTGCACAACGCGCTTTCCTATCACATGACCCCCGGCGGCTTCTTCCTCGACGAGGGCGCGCGCGCTCTTGGCGCAAGGGTGTTCCCTGCCGGCGTCGGCAATACCGAACAGCAGGTCGAGGCCGCCGCGACGATCAAGCCGGTCGCCTATGCCGGAACGCCGGACTTCTTGAAGATCCTGCTCGACAAGGCGGCGGCGATGGGCCGCGACCTGACATCGATCCGCAAGGCGCTGGTCTCCGGCGGGGCGTTGTTTCCCTCGCTGAGGGCCGAATATCGCGAGCGCGGCGTCGCCGTGATGCAATGCTACGCGACGGCGGATCTGGGCGTGATCGCCTATGAAACCGCGCTGGACGGCGAGCCGCTGCCGGGCATGGTCGCCAGCGAGAACATCATCCTGGAAATCGTGCGGCCCGGAACCAATGATCCCGTCGCCCATGGCGAGGTCGGCGAGATTGTCGTCACCTCGTTCAACCCGGCCTATCCGATGCTGCGTTTCGGCACCGGCGACATGTCGGCGATCATCGACGGCGTCTCGCCCTGCGGGCGCACCAATCTGCGCATCAAGGGCTGGATGGGCCGAGCCGACCAGCGGACCAAGGTCAAGGGCATGTTCGTCGATCCCAAGCAGATCGACGCCGTGGTGAAGTCTGTGGGCGGGATCGCGCGCGCCCGCCTTGTCGTCGAGCGCGACGGCGACATGGATGTGATGACGCTTCGGATCGAACCGCAGAGCGGCTCCGCACCGGACGCGCAGGCGGTGGCGGCGGCGCTCTCGGCCCAGACCAAGCTCAAGGGCGCGGTGGAAATCGTGGACGAACCGCTGCCCAATGACGGCAAGATCATCGACGACCGCCGCGACTATTCGAAATAGGCCGCCTTCACTCGATGCGGGGCTGCATGCCGCCATGCTCCGGCGCGATGAGGTTCAGCGCGGCGCGCAGCTCGGCATAGGCTTGCGCGCCGAGCAATTCGCGGTAATGCGCCTCCAGCCGCCGGTTGAAATCATGCACCAGCCCCGTCACGTCGAGCGCCGTGGCGGTTGGCAGCACGATCTTCGCGCGACGGTCTTGCGGGTCGCGCTGGCGCGCGACATAGCCCAGCCGCTCCAGTTCGCCGATCAGCTCTCCCATCGCAGCCTTTCCCATGCCGGCGCGCTCGGCCAGCACGGTGGCGCGGGTGCCCTCGCGGTCGATATTAGCGAACACGGCTCCGTGCTTGGGCCGGATCGCCGGGTGGCCGTTTTCACGCAGGTGGCGCGTCAGGCCGCGCGCACTTGCCTGGTAGGCGTATAGCAGGAGCGACTGGGTATAGGCGTCGGGCACTTGACAAATTCCATGCGGCGATGAAACGGTATGGTTACCATACTAAAAGGAGCCGTTGGATGGTAGACAATCAGACTGCGCTGCATGACGTCAACCGCCTGGCCGACGCCCTGGTCGCGGCATGGAACGATCACGACGCCGAGGCATTTGCGCGCCCCTTCGCCGCCGATGCGGATTTCACCAATGTGTTCGGCATGAAGGCGACGGGCCGCGAGGCCATCGCGCAGTTCCACAAGCCGGTCTTCCAGACCATCTTCCGCGACAGCGTCCTCAACCGGACCGGCGGCGGCGCCCGGCTGCTGCGGCCGGACGTGGCCTCGCTCGACATGCAGTGGTCCATGACCGGGGCCCGCAGCCCGACGGGGGAGGAATGGCCGCAGCGGCGTGGGCTGATCAATCTGGTCGCGACCTCGCAAGACGGGACCTGGTCGATCGCGGTGATGCACAACATGGATCTGCCGCCCGAGGAAATGGCGCAGGCCCAGGCCGCCATCCAGGCGAACTGAACAGGCTCCGCCCTCCCGATTGTCAGGGCGTCAGAACAGCGCCGGGCTGATCCCGGCGTTTTCCGTCACCGTCTCCATCACCGGATAGGTGTGGGTCTGGCTGACGCCGGGCAAGGCGCCGATCCGGTCGCCCAGCACCTGGCGGTAATGCGCCATGTCGCGGGCGCGCACCTTCAGCAGATAGTCGAAACCGCCGGCAATCATGTGCGCTGCCTCGATCTCGGGAATGCGGCGCACCTCCGCATTGAAGCGGTCCAGTACATGGGTCGTGG
>JAUIBM010000355.1 GCA_030428345.1 Alphaproteobacteria bacterium
GCAGTCACCATTGGGCAGTTTTTGCACAAAGCTGGGGCTGTCCAGCTCACCGGGTCCATCTCCGGCGATGAGCACCTTGCCAAAGGACCAGAGCACCTCGCCGTCGAGGTCCACCTCGTAGACCATGTGCAGTTCCTGATCCGCAAACAAAATATGGTTGTCCGTGCTCATTTCGGCATAAAAAGGACTCATGATTTCATGGGGGGCACCCAGTTCCCACAGGACCTCGCCCTCTTCGTCAAGCACAAGGCGCCGATCGTCATTACCTCGCTCGGCGCGGTGGAGGAGGTCAACCAGGCGGTCCACTCCTATGGCGGACTCGTCCTGCACGACGTCATTCACGACCGCCACGCGCGCAAGGCAATCGAAAAGGGCGCCGACGGTCTGATCGCGGTGGCGACGGGCGCTGGCGGACATGCCGGAACGCTTTCGCCATTCGCACTGATTCAGGAACTGCGCCAATGGTTTGACGGCCCGCTGCTGCTGTCCGGCGCGATCGCCAATGGCGGCGCGGTTCTGGCGGCGCAGGCGATGGGCGCGGACCTCGCCTATGTCGGATCGCCCTTCATCGCGACGGAAGAGGCGCGCGCGCCACAGGAACAGAAGCAGGCCATCGCCGACGCCAGAGCCTCCGACATTGTCTACACCAACCTATTCACCGGCGTTCACGGCAATTACCTGCGGCAATCGATCGTCAATGCCGGGCTCGATCCGGACAACCTGCCGCAGAGCGATCCAAGCAAGATGAATTTCGGGTCGGGCGGCAACCAGTCAGCCAAGGCGTGGAAGGACATCTGGGGCTGCGGCCAGGGGATCGGCGCTGTCGACGCCGTCGTTCCGACCGCCGCTCTGGTGGCGCGTCTGACGCGCGAATACCAGGCCGCCAAGGCCCGCATCTGCGCCGGCTGAAGCCTTCTTCCGGCCTTGCGACCGGTAGCGGCTTCACGCGGCCGATGCCGGATCAGTCGACCCAGAAGCGGGGCAGGAAGAAGATCACCAGGCTCATGACTTCAAGCCGCCCGAGCAACATGCCGAGCGACAGGATGATCTTGTCAGCATCGCCAAGCGACGCGAAATTGCCGACCGGACCGACGATCGGCCCCATACCCGGACCGACATTGGAGACAGCCGTAACGGAGGCGGTCAGCGCGGTCTGTAGGTCATTGCCGGTCAGCGTCAGAGCCAATGTCGAGATCGCCAGCGTCATCAAGAACAGCGCGGTGAAGGCCGTGAGGTCGAGAACGTTCTCCGAATCGACGGTGCTCGAACCATATTTCAGGCTCCGCACGGCATTGGGATAGAGCATGCGTCTCAACGCCTGGCCGCATATCGCAATCAACACCATGAGACGCGAGACCTTGAAGCCGCCGGCCGTGGAGCCCGAACACCCACCCAAAAGCGTAAGCAGGAAGATCACCGCCAGCGCCGCCTGCGGCCACAGGCCATAATCCTCGTAGCCGAAACCCGTCGTCGTCATGATCGAGACCACGGTAAAGACGATGGAGGAAAAGCGCGAGAAATCGACCGTTTCCTGATCGAGACGCATGGCGACGACGATGAACACCACCGCAATCGCCACGATCCAGAGCATCCAGACGATCTGAACATCGAACAGTCGCCGCCGGCCCGAAAGGACCATCATGATGACGAGGAAAGGCGCACCAGCCAGGAACATGAAGAAGGTGCTGGCCCACAGGATGGGCACCGAGTGGAATTTCGCCATGGACAGATCGGACGTGGAATAGCCGCCGCTCGAGACGGTCGTCATCGCATGGCAGATGGCGTCGAAGAACGACATGCCCAGCGCATTGTAGGTCAGCGTGCAGCCCAGCGTCAGCAGCCCGTACATGGCCAGGATTCGCAGCGCATATTCCTCGAAACGGGAAAACGCCCGCTCCGCCGTGTCGGAGGATTCCAGCGCGAAGAGTTGCTGGCCCGACAATTTGAGGAAGGGAAACAGAAACACCGAAAAGACAACGATGCCAACGCCGCCGATCCATTGCAGAAGCGCGCGCCAAAGCAATATCCCGGGCGCCTGCTGGTCGAGGCCGCTCATCACGGTGGAGCCGGTCGTCGTGAGGCCCGAAACCGATTCGAAGAAGGCGTCGGCCAACGACATGTCGACCTTGGAGACCACAAACGGAAGCGCGCCGGCAAAGCTCATCGCGAACCAGCTGGCGGCGACGAAGACGAAGCCCTCGCGCCGGTTCCAGGGTGAATATTCGCCGCGATAGCCGAGAAAGAGCACGCCGCCCAGCCCGCCGGTGAGCAGGGCGGAGGCAAGGAAGATTGCCGAATCGCTGTTGCGTTGCGCCAGATCGACAAGCGCCGGCAACAGCATTGCGATGCTGGCGACACAGAGCAGCAGGCCGATCGGCGAGGCGATTTTCTGGAACTTCATGGAACCGGGTCGCGGCCACGGGCCGGGGTTGCGTCGAAGGGACGGCCCGCATTCAGCGCGGCCTGTTGAACGACATCATAAGGCTGGCGGGGCGCGAAGCCAACATGCGATTCGTCGTCGCAAACGCAAAGCGGGCGCCGACAAGATGCCGGCGCCCGCACCAACCGATCAAGGCCGGTCAAAGGGTCTTGGCGACCGCCCGTTTGGCCATGGCGCGCACCAGATTGGCGCGGTATGCCCCGCTGCCGTGAATATCGGAGAGCATCATCCCCTCATCCACGGAGACATTGGCGACCGATTCCGGCCGCCAGCTCTGCGCAAGCGCCTGCTCCATTCCTTCGTGTCGGAACACGCCGTTCGATCCGGCCCCGGTAACTGCGACGCGGACTTCGCCATTGCCCCGGCTCGCGACGAAGACGCCGGCCATGGCGTAGCGCGAAGCGGGATTGCGGAACTTTTCATAAGCGCATTTGTCCGGCGCCTCGAAGGAGACAGCCGTAATGATCTCGTCCTCCTCCAGCGCCGTTTCGAACATGCCGACGAAGAAGTCGTCCGCGGAGAGCGTGCGGCGCGTGGTCATGATCTGCGCGTCCAGCGCCAGCATTGCCGCCGGATAGTCGGCGGCCGGGTCGTTGTTGGCGATGGAGCCGCCGATCGTGCCCATATGGCGCACCGCGGGATCGCCGATCATGCCGGCGAGCGCCACGATACCGGGGCATATCTCGGCCAGCTCGCGCGAACTGGCAACTTCCGCATGCCTTGTGCCCGCGCCGATCGTCACCTTCCGTCCGTCAATGGCGATGCCCTGCATCGCCGATATCCGGCCGATATCGATGAGATCGGTTGGCTGGGCGAGGCGCTGCTTCATGGTCGGCAGGAGCGTCTGGCCGCCGGCCAGGAACTTGCCATCGCCCGAAGCACCCATCATTTTGACCGCCTCATCCGTGGAAGAGGCCCTGTGATAATTGGTTTCGTACATGGTTCTCGATCCTCAATCCGTGTCGTTTCAACCGCTGCAGGCGGCCCGTCGCCTCGCCGAGCCGACGAACCGCCCTTGCGAACGGGTCCTACCGGTGCAGCGCCGCCCATACGCGCTGCGGCGTCGCGGGCATGGCGATGTCGTTATGACCCAGAGCGTCGGTCATCGCGTTGATGAAGGCTGGCGGGGAGCCGATAGCCCCGGCCTCGCCGCAGCCCTTCATGCCAAGCGGATTGCCGGGGCAAAGGGTTTCATGGGTGGAGACATTGAAGGACGGCAGGTCGCCGGCGCGCGGCATCTGATAGTCCATGAAGCTGGCTGTGACCAACTGCCCGTCGCTGTTGTAGATCGCCCCTTCCATCATCGCCTGTCCGATGCCCTGGGCAATGCCGCCATGCACCTGCCCTTCAACGATCATCGGGTTGATGATGCGGCCGAAATCGTCGGCGGCGACGAACTGCACCACTTTCGTCTCGCCCGTCTCGGGGTCGACTTCGACCTCGCAGACATAGGTTCCGGCCGGGAAGGTGAAGTTGGTCGGATCGTAGAAGGCGCCCTCCTTCAGACCCGGCTCCATTCCCTGAGGCAGATTGTGGCCCGTATAGGCGGCAAGGCACACCTCGTGCCATCCCAGCTTCTTGTCGGTGCCGACAACCTTGACCTCGCCATTCTCGATGGCGATGTCGCCGACATCGGCTTCCATCAGATGGGCGGCGATCTTCTTGGCCTTGGCCTCCACCTTGTCGAGCGCCTTGACGATGGCGCTCATGCCGACGGCGCCGGAGCGCGAGCCGTAGGTGCCCATGCCGAACTGCACCTTGTCGG
>JAUIBM010000356.1 GCA_030428345.1 Alphaproteobacteria bacterium
AGAAGCTCTCCGACGCCTGAGCGGCAGTTAAAGTTAAGATTCAGATTCAACTGCGCCAAGCAAAGGCGTTGATTCCGCAAACGCCTGCAAGTACCTGATATCCAATAAATTCCGGAGAGGCCTCATGTCAGACAAACCGAAGATATTCATCGACGGCGAACACGGGACAACCGGCCTTCAGATTCGCGACCGGCTGGCCCGGCGACCCGACATCGAACTGCTGTCGATTCCCGAGGAGGAGCGGCGCAGTCCGGAGTATCGCGCGGACCTGCTTAACAAATCCGAAATCGCCATTCTTTGCCTGCCGGACGATGGCAGCCGCGAAGCCGTGGTGATGCTGGCTCGCGCCGGCAACAAGACCACACGGGTGATCGACACCTCCACCGCGCATCGCACCAAGAGCGACTGGACTTTCGGCTTTGCCGAAATGACCAGGGGGCAGCGCGCCAATATCGCGGGCGCGCGCTTCGTTTCCAATCCGGGATGCTATTCGACGGGGGCGATCGCTCTGCTGCGTCCGCTGGTCGAGGCGGGAATGCTCGCCCCCGACGCGCCGATCTCGATCAACGCGGTTTCCGGCTATACCGGCGGCGGCAAATCGCTGATCGCGCAAATGGAAGACCCGAGCCGCGAGGACCATATCGCGGCCAATCACTTCCTCTATGCGCTGAAGCTGTCCCACAAGCACGTCCCCGAAATCATGTCGCGCAGCGGCCTGTCTCGGCGGCCGATCTTCACGCCGAATGTCGGCCGCTTCCGGCAGGGCATGCTGGTGAACATCCCCCTGCACCTGGATACATTGAGCAGCGGCCCGTCGATGGACGATGTGCACGCGGCGCTGGCGGCGCACTACAGCCATCAGGAATTCGTCGAAGTGGTCTCGCTGGACGAGAGCGCGGAGATGCCACGGATCGACGCCGAGGAAATGGCCGGCAAGGATTCGATGCGGCTCTATGTGCTCGGCGAACGCGAGGGGGCAAGCGTCAACCTGGTCGCCTCGCTCGACAATCTGGGCAAGGGCGCATCCGGCGCGGCCGTGCAAAACATGGACATCATGCTGGGCCGCTGACGCCGTCAGCCGGCCGCGGCGATCGCCGGGGCGGGCGGGGCGGATGCCGCCGCCCGTACCGGATAGACGCCGGTCAGCCTTCGCCAGTGGGCAATCGCGACCGATAGCACGATCACGGCGCCGGCCTGATGGGCGAGCGCCCAGTCCAGCGGCACCTGCAGCATCAGGGTCGTCACGCCAAGCGCCGCCTGGCACAGCACCAGGATGACGAGCAGGCTCGCGCCGCGACGATAGGCCGGCGCAGCATTGACGCTGGCGAACCATTGAATGAGCGCCAGCACCAGGACGCCATAGGCCCAGCAGCGGTGCACGAACTGCACCGTCTTGGGGTTTTCGAAGAAATTGCGCCACGCCGGCTCCAGCGTCAGCAGGCCACCGGGCACGAGCGCATGGTCCATGGTCGGCCAGTCGTTGAAGGCAAGGCCGGCGTCGAGGCCTGCGACGAGCCCGCCCAGGAATATCTGCGCCAGGACCGCCAGAACGAAGAAGCCCGCGAGACGGCGCAAGCTCGGAGCGGGGGGCGCGGAAACAGGCTGCGCCAGCCCGCGCGCCACCCAGAACGCATAGGCGAAGATCGCGCAGGCCAGCGTCAGGTGCGTTGCGAGGCGGTACTGGCTGACATCCACCCGCTCGGTCAGCCCCGAAGACACCATCCACCAGCCGACAAAGCCCTGCAGGCCGCCAAGCGCCAGCAGGATGACCAGGCGCGGCTTGATATGGGGCTCGATGCGGCCGGTCGCCCAGAACCAGACCAGCGGCAGGAAAAACACGAAACCGACGATGCGTCCCAGGAAGCGATGGCTCCATTCCCACCAGTAGATGAACTGGAACTGCAGCAGGCTCATGCCGTAATTGATCTGGCTGTATTCGGGGATGAGCTTGTATTTCTCGAATTCCGAAACCCATTGCGCGTGGGAGAGCGGCGGGAATATGCCCAGGAACAGCTTCCACTCGGTTATGGAGAGGCCGGAATCGGTCAGCCGGGTCGCGCCGCCGACCATGACCATGGCGAACACCAGCAGGCAGATCACATAAAGCCAGAGGCGTACCCAGAGGCGGTTGCGCCGCACCTTGTCGTCGAACGCTGTCGCGGTTTTCGTGGCGGTTGCCGTCGTCATGCCATCTTCCCGATATCGGAGCCAGGATCGGCTGCTGCAGCGATTTGGCGCAACCCTCGCCCGCTTGCAAGTCCGCCGCTCGCGTGACACAGGGTCGCGCAGGCCGCCTTGCAAGGCAATCGCCCGAGGCGCGGGAAGGGCCGAAGCCGCGCCGGCCAGGAGGAACCGTCATGTCCCAATCCTTGCGCAAGCTCGTTGGCGCAGTGCTGCTGGTCCTTCTGGCGGTGCTCTATGCGCTGGTCGCGACCGCCATCGCCACGGCGCGGCTGGCCGATGCGCCCGGCTGGGTGCATCTGCTGTATTTCCTGTTTACCGGCGTGCTCTGGGTGCTGCCCGCCATGTGGCTGGTAAGCTGGATGATCAGGCCGCCGCGCGGCCGGCGGGAAAACCCGTAAGGCAGGAACCGGCCCGACTCAGCCGACATTGAGCGCGCCGCCGCGATTGGCGATGCGCGTCGGAACCCCTGAGATCAATGTCTGGATGTGGCGCACGGCCTGAAAATGGCCATTGACCGAGATGCGCGGCAGCGCGTGCAAATGGGCCGCGTGTGCAGGATAGATCACGCCGTGCCGTGTTGTCAGGGCGGTCTCGAATCCCGCATCTCGCGCCATGGCGAATTCGCGTTTTCCCGCGGCGGCCGGATAGCCGTAGGGGTAGGCAAAATGGCGCGGCCGCTCGCCCAGTTCCAGATCCAGGACGCGGGCGCTCTCCACCATCTCGCGCCGGGCATCCTTCTCCTTCAGCCGGGCAAGAGCAAAATGGTTCATGGTGTGCGCGCCGATGGTGCAGAGCGGGTCGCGCGCGAGATCGACAATCTCCCGCCAGTTCATGATCGAATCTCGCACATGGGCGGCTGCGTCCCAGCCGGCCTGCCAGGCGAGTTCGGCAACGATCCTGCGCTGTTCGGCCTCGTCGACATTGACCGTCAGGAAGCTCAGCAATTCCGCGAACACCTTGCGCTTGCGCGCCGGAGTGGAGACGTCGAACTCGACCTTTACGGATTGCGACGGCAGCATGAAATGATCGCGGGCGGCGATCGCCTGCTCCAGATCCTCCCACCAAAGGGTCGCCTCCCCCTCGATCAGTCCGGGCGCGATGAAGATGGCGTAGGGAACGGAATGCTTGCGGAAGAGCGGCACCGCGTTCTGGAGATTGTCGCGATAGCCGTCATCGAGGGTGACCGCCACGAAGGGGCGATCCGTGCGTCCGCGCGCCGTGCGTATGCGCCGCGCCGCCTCGTCGAGGCTGACAAAATCCACCTGGCGCGACAGGACGCCCAGCAATTTGTCGAGAAAGCGCGGCGAGATCGACAAATGGGCGTTCGGAGAAAAGTCGCCGGGCCGGGCCTTCTGGACGCGATGCAGCATGAGGATCGAGCCGACGCCACCCATCCAGAACCGAGCAAGGGTGCTGAAACCCGAGAAATAGAGGCCATGAAGCGTCGCCTTCAACGCGGCATTGGAAGCCATAGCGCCACCCTTTCGATTCGTTACGATACAAATCACCGTTTCTTTAGATTGTATTGCTAGGCAGAGCCAAGGAGACTGACGCCGCCGACCCCGTGATCGGGCCCTGCGGACGAATGGGGACAGTGCCTGGTATGAACAGCAAGCCGATCGCCGCGCCCTATTGCGCCCTGCCACAACCGGCGGCTGAGCGTGGCGCACGCGGTTCGCGGCAGCCGACCTCGACGACGGCTCAGTCATCCTCACCGTCTATCGCCCGGCTGACAATCGACGTGCGCAACGATCTGGCGGCGGTGGAAGCGCATTGGCGCATCCTCGAGGCTGAGGGCGCCAGCACGGTCTATCAGAGCCTCGAATGGGCCGAGGCGGCGCTGGCGACCATCGAGACGCAATGCGGGGCGAAGGCCATGATCGTCCTGGGCAGGCTCGAAGGCCGCCCGGCTTTCGTGCTGCCACTCGTCTGCAAGGGACGGTTCATACGCCATGTCGAGTGGATCGGCGGACCGCATGTGAACTTCAATTTCGGGCTCTATTCCCGCGAGTTCCTTGAG
>JAUIBM010000357.1 GCA_030428345.1 Alphaproteobacteria bacterium
CATCGTCCATGTGAAGCAGCACACCGTTTACGTAGCGGCGAGCCTGACGCTCACGCGCCTCGATCATGCGGTTGAAACCTGCGCGGGTTGCGCGGCTGACGTCCGTGAAGAAAGACATTTGCGGATCCTCTTGTTTGGGTCGCGATCTTTCTCCTCCCTTGCCGAAATAACTATGTTGCGCTGCACCATGACGCAATGGCCGAAAACGCATGAAAGCCTTGCGCGATGCGCATACATGGCCGGATATTTGTGCAGTGCGGCAAGGCAAACGCCCTTGACCTGTTCAATTACTGCCGCGATGGTGCAAACCTTCCCACGCAAGGCGCCCGACCGGCGAGTCGCAGGCCCGCGCGGCATTTGAAGCATACCGTTCCAGGACCACACCATGCATCAGAACTTCGAATCGCGGTCAGCGCCGAATCTTGCAGCCCCCCGCATGGCGCGTCTTCGATCCGAGATGGAAAAGCACGCGCTAGACGCATGGCTCGTCCCGCATGACGACGAATACCAGAACGAATATCTGCCGGAATGCGCCGAGCGCCTCGCCTGGATCACCGGCTTCACCGGCTCCGCCGGGTTCGCGATCATCGCCCGCGAAAGCGCCGTCCTGTTCGTCGACGGCCGCTATACCACGCAGGCCGCGCGCCAGTGCGACCCGGACCTGCTTTCGGTGGCGGACCTGGTTTCCAGCCCGCCGGACCAGTGGCTCGCTAGGCACGCAAGACCGGGCTGGCGCGTCGGCTTCGACGCGAACCTGACAACGCCCGCCGGCCGGCGCAGATTCGAGAAGGCGTTGACGAAGGCGGGTGCGGAACTGGTGGAGTGCGAGAACCTCGTCGATGCGGTCTGGAAAGACCGCCCCGCGCCTCCCCTCGGCCGCCTCTGGGTGCACGACGTCAGCCTCGCCGGCGCCAGCGCCAGCGACAAGCTCTCCCTGCTGGCCGGCGACATCTGGGAAGCGGACGCCGACGCCTTCCTGATGTGCGACCCGACCTCGCTTGCGTGGACCTTCAACATTCGCGGAAGCGACGTCGCCCACACGCCCATCGTGCTGGGCCGCGCCATCATCGGCCGCCATGGACGCCCGATGCTCTTCCTGGAGGGGGCGCGGCTCGATCCGCAGACACGCGATCATCTGGGCGCGATCTGCGATCTGCGCGAACCGGACGCCCTGCCCGCCGAACTGGCGGCCGCCTCCGCCAGCGCGAAGATTCTGTGCGATCCCGACCGCACCCCCGCCGCGCTGGAGCGAATCATCGCCGAATCGGGCGGCGAGACGATCCACGCGCGCGACCCGGTCGTGCTGCGGCGGGCGGTCAAGAACCCGACCGAGATCGCCGGCTCGCGCGCGGCGCATCTGCGCGACGGCGTGGCGCTGACGCGTTTCCTCGCCTGGCTCGACGGCTGCGAGCCCGGTTCGCTGGACGAAATCGCCGCCGCCGGCAAGCTGGAGGAATTTCGCACGCGCACCGCGGCGGCGATGGGGTCGGAACTGGTCGACATCTCCTTCGACACCATCTCGGGCGCAGGCGCCAACGGGGCCATTGTCCATTACCGGGTGGATGAGAAAACCAATACGCTCCTCGCGCCCGAAACGCTCTATCTGGTGGATTCGGGCGGCCAGTATCGCGACGGCACCACCGATGTGACGCGAACGGTGGCGATCGGCGCCCCGCCGGCGCAGGCGCGCCGGGACTTCACCCTGGTTCTCAAGGGCCATGTCGCGATCGCAACCGCCCGGTTCCCGCAAGGAACGCGCGGGGTCGACATCGACGTGCTGGCGCGGATCGCGCTCTGGCGGCACGGCAAGGATTACGCGCATGGCACCGGCCATGGCATCGGCTCGTTCCTCTCGGTGCATGAGGGGCCGCAGACCATCTCGCGCCGGGGGATGCAGGCCTTCCTGCCCGGCATGATCGTCTCCAACGAGCCGGGCTATTACCTGCCGGATCAATACGGCATCCGCATCGAGAACCTGCTGCTGGTGACGGAGGCCGAACCTGTCGACGGCGGAGATGTGCCGATGATGGGATTCGAGACGCTGACCCTCGCCCCGATCGACCGCCGCCTGATCGAGATCGGCTTGCTCAACGCGGCGGAGATCGACTGGCTGAACGGCTATCACGCGCGGGTTCGCGAGACGCTCGCGCCCTATCTCGACGACCGGGAACGCGAATGGCTCGATCAGGCCTGCGCCCCGCTCTGACGCTTGGTCAAAGGCCCGCCGCGCGCGCCGACACGAGCACGATCAGCCCCAGGACGACGACCGTGATCCCTGAAAGGCGAAAGGCGGCGACGCCCGCGGCCACAATGGCCAGCATTTCGGCCGGCCCCGCAGAAAGCGCCGGCGGCACGACAATGGTGGTGATCACGGCGGCGGGAACCGCTTCCAGCGCCGCCTCGAGCCTGGGATGCAGATGCTTGAAGCGCGAAAGCACCAGATAGCCGCCAGCGCGCGTGAAATAGGTCACGACCCCGAGCGCGACGATCAGCGCCGCGACATAACCTTCGGAGAGATAATCACTCATCCTGCGCCACCTCCGAGAAGTGACGGCGCACCGGCATGAGCGCGGCGGCGGCCACCCCGGCCAACGCGCCGATGGAAATGTGCCAGGGGGCACCGAGCGTTTGATAAACGATGAAGGACACGCCGGCGCTGACAAGGGCGACCGGCAGGAAATTGCGCCGCTTGCGGAAGCCCATCAGGATCGCCAGGAAATAGATCGGCAGGATGAAATCGAGGCCGAACTGCTCCGGATGCTTGATGAACCCGCCGAAATAGGCGCCGGCGAAGGTCGCGAATATCCAGCAGGCATAGAGCGGCAAGCCGAGGCCGAAATAATAGGCCGCGGTGATGGGCCTGTCGCCGCGCGCGCCGGCCCGCACCTCGCAGGCGGCGAATTGCAGATCCGTCAGCAGGAAGAATGCCGCGATCTTCTGCAGGATGGAAAAATGGGCGATCCTGCGCCCGGTCGCCGCAGAATACAGGATATGGCGGAAATTCACGGCGAATACGGCCAGGATGACCGACCAGGCCGGCACGCCCAGGCCGTTGACCTGGATGAAGACGAACTGGCTTGCCCCGCCGAACACCGATGCGCTGGCGAAGACGGCGTCGGAAATGCTGTACCCCGCCGCGACCGCCGCCGCGCCGAAGACGACGCCGAAGGGCGAGGCGGCAAGGTATAGCGGCACGGCATCGCGCACGCCATGCAGGACCTCGCGTCTTGAAGACGCCGTGCCGGATTCAAACTCGGATATGGTCATTGATCGTTGGCGCCTGACTGTGCGTTACGGGCCAGGCGGATCGCCTCGCGCGCGTGCAGGATCGCATGTTCGACGCGCTGCGGATCGGATATGCCGAAAAAGCCGTGCTGTTCCCAATGCCCGCCGCCCTTGGAGCCTCGAACCCAGGTCTTGGCGAAGATCACATCGCCATTGCCGCTGGCCGAATCGGTGCGGCTGACCTCGTCGATCTCGTCGAGCGGCCAAGAATTGATCGAACGCTTCAACCCACCAACGCTCACCAGGGCGCGCTGGTCGCTGAGCGCATACAGCGTGCGCCTGCCCTGGAAGGTGGCCCAGATCGGGGAGGTCAGCATTCCAAAGCCCACCACGATGAAAGGCAGGCCGAACAGCGGAAAGATGAAGTCCACCACGCTGCCCGTGCCGCCCTGGCCGAACAGCATTCCGGACGCGGCCGCCGTCCAGAACAGCGCAAAGCCGAAAAACAGCACGCCGAACAGCGCCATGCCGTATTTCTTGCGGCGAAACGAACCCATGTCGACCGGCCTGTCGGCCCAGATGAGCTTTTCGCCCGGGCGCATTTCACCCTTCATGAATGCCTGCGGGTTGACATCGCCGCGATGCTCGTCCGGACGCCTGATCTCATGGCCTGAATTGCGACCGAACTTCATCATGTGGTTCCCACCCTGGCCAGCCATTGGTCCTCGTCGATCACTTCGACGCCCAGTTCCTGCGCCTTCTTCAGCTTCGAGCCGGCCTTGGGACCGGCGACGACCAGATCGGTCTTGGCCGAGACCGACCCGGAGACCTTGGCGCCCAGGCGCTCGGCCATCGCCTTGGCCTCGTCGCGGGTCATCTTCTCGAGCGTCCCGGTGAAGACGACCGTCTTGCCGGCAACCGGGGAATCGCTCGCGGGCTGCTCGGCCGGCAGGACTTCGAGTTGCTCCA